>NZ_JBEZJP010000019.1:0-38621 GCF_040653175.1 Actinomadura sp. NPDC048032 | reverse complement strand
GCTCCCGACCGGCCTTCGCCTCGTCGCCGACCAGGTCGGTCGCGGGCCGGCCGATCAGCTCCTCGGGGGCACGGCCGAGGACGGCCTTGGCGTTCGGGCCGCACTGCACGATGTGCCGAGCACCGTCGATGCCCAGGACCAGGGTCCGGGACGCCGAATCGGTGGCTGGCGCATCGCCTCGCGGCGCCATGACGGATCTCACCTGACGCGCTCCAGACAGCCGGTCGTCTCAGCACTACCCAGCGACAGTATGGGGCATGAGCCAGCGGTAAGGGGAGAAGATCGCGCTTACCGCGCCTAAAACCGCCCGTCGTCCGCTTCCGGACGGCTTTACCGCGCGCTCTCGATGCCCCGCAGGAGGGTGTCGACGACCGCGTCGGCGTACCCCTCGGGGAACGTCTCCTGCGGCCGCTTGGCGGTCAGGGAGCCGAGCAGCAGCGACATCGCGACCTCCACGTCGAGGTCGGGGCGCAGCTCCCCGGAGTCGACCCCGCGCTGGATCACCCTGCGGATGACGTCCCGCCGCGGCTCGATGACCTCCTGCCGGTAGCGGGCGTACAGCTCGGGGTGCTTCTCCGCGCCGCCGACGACGTTCCAGAAGCACCGCGAGTACCGGCGGTGCCGGTCGCCCGCGAACCGCCGCGCGATCGCGGTGAGGTCCTCGCGGGCGGACGCGCCGGACGGCTCGGGCAGCGGCTCCTTCACCGCGCCGAGCGCGTGCACGATCAGCGCCTCCTTGCTGGGCCAGCGCCGGTAGATCGTCGTCTTGCCGACGCCGGCGCGGGCGGCGACCGCCTCGATGGAGACGCCCGCCACCCCCGACTCCTCGGCCAGCAGGTCCAGGGTGGCCTCGACGATGGCCTTCTCGGCGCGCTCGCTGCGCGGCCGCCCCGCCTGCCGCCGCTCGGTCCCGGTCATGATTCCCTCACCCTGCCACACCGGCCGTCACACGGCGGCCTTCTCCGGCCGCCGCTCGGCCGGAGCCTGCTCGGACGGCGCCGCGGCGCGTCCCGGCATCCACTTCAGGACGACCAGGGCGCCGATGAGGGAGACCACGGCGGCGGCGACGGACGCGGCGTGCATGGCGTGCACGAAGGCGGCGTCGGCGGGGCCGACGAGGCCCTGCCCGGCAGGGCCCATCCGGGCGGCGACGGCGTGCGCGCCCTCGATCGACTCGGCGGCGGCCTGCCGCGCGCCGGCGGGCAGCGCGGCGAGCTCGGCGCGCAGGTCGCCGCGGTAGACGGAGGCGACGACCGAGCCGAGCACGGCCACGCCCATCGCGACCGCGACCTGGCGGGCGGTGTTGTTGATGGCCGATCCGGCGCCGGCCTTCTCGCGGGGCAGGGCGGACATGACCGACTCGGTGGCGGGCGGCATCACGTTGGCCATCCCGACGCCCTGCACGAAGAAGATCGCGCCGAGGATCCACAGGGAGGTGTGGACGCCGACGAACTGGTAGCTCGCCAGCGCGACGGTGACCAGCAGCAGCCCGGCGGTGCAGACCGCCTTGGCGCCGAACCGGCGCACCATCGCGGCGCTGCGCGGGGCGAAGGCGAGCTGCGCGACGGCGAACGGCAGCACCATGGCCCCGGACTGGAGCGGCGTCAGGCCCCGCACCGACTGCATGTAGAAGTTGGCGAAGAAGAACACGCCGGTGGCGGCGAAGAAGCACAGCGCGATGGAGGCGACGGCGGCGGACATGCGCGCGTCCTTGAACAGCCGGACGTCGAAGGCCGGGGACGCGGTGCGGGCCTCGTGCCACACGAACAGGGCGAGGACGGCGGCGCCGGCGAGGATCGGGCCGAGCACGGGCGCCTGCAGCCAGTCGCCCTTCTCACCGCCCTGGATGATCCCGTACGACAGGACGACCAGGCCGATGACCGACAGCACCACGCCGACCGGGTCGAGCCGGCCGGGGGCGGGGTTGCGCGACTCGGGGACCAGGAACGCCATCAGCGTGACGCCGACCGCGATGACCGGCACGTTGATGAGGAAGACCGAGCCCCACCAGAAGTGGGCGAGCAGCAGGCCGCCGGTGAGCGGGCCGATGGCGACGCCGAGGCCGACCGCGCCGGCCCAGATGCCGATGGCGCGGGCGCGCTCGTGCGGCTCGAAGACGTTCGTGATGATCGACAGCGTCTGCGGCATGACCGCGGCGCCGCCGAGGCCCATCAGGGCGCGGGCGTAGATGAGCTGCTCGGGCGACTGCGCGTACGCCGACACCAGCGAGGCGAGGGCGAACACCGCCATGCCGCCGACGAGCACGCGCTTGCGGCCGATCCGGTCGCCGATCACGCCGAAGGTGAACAGCAGGCCGGCGAAGACCAGCGTGTAGGAGTTGATCGCCCATTCGAGCTGGCTCTGCGTGGCGCCGAGGCCCTTGTCGGGGTCGGCGATGGTCTTGAGCGCGACGTTGAGGATGGTGTTGTCCAGCACCACCACCAGCAGGCTCATGGTCAGGACGCCGAGGATGTACCACCGGCGCCGCTGGATCGTCTGGGGGTCCATGTCGATACGCAACGGTATCGTTTCGGAATCTGTTCCCGGCCCGGCGGAGAAAATTCTGGAATGGGGAGGGGTACCCGAATCGTTGGCCAGGTGGCACCATCGGTTTCGTCTGGGTACGCCGCAGTGGCGCCTCAAGACCAGCGGAGGTTCTGCATGTCTTCATCCGTCGCATCCCCGGCACAGCCGACCGCACTCTACGGCGGTACGAGCGGGCGCAGGGTGACCGTACGCGACATCGCGGCGGCGAAGCAGCGGCACGAGAAGTGGCCGATGCTCACCGCCTACGACGCCCTCACCGCACGGATCTTCGACGAGGCCGGCATCCCCGTGCTGCTCGTCGGCGACTCCGCCGCGATGGTGGTCTACGGCTACGACTCGACCATCCCCGTCACCGTGGACGACCTGATCCCGCTCACCGCGGCCGTCGTCCGCGGCTCCAAGCGCGCCATGGTGGTCGCCGACCTGCCGTTCGGCTCCTACCAGACGGGCGTCACCGAGGCGCTGACGGCCGCCACCCGGTTCCTCAAGGAGACCGGCGCCCACGCGATCAAGCTGGAGGGCGGGCGCCGCGTCATCCCGCAGGCCGAGGCGATGGTCGCGGCCGGCATCCCGGTGATGGGCCACCTCGGCCTCACCCCGCAGTCGGTGAACGCGTTCGGCGGCTACCGGGTGCAGGGCCGGGGCCAGGACGGCGACGAGCTGATGGCCGACGCCAAGGCGCTGGAGGCGGCGGGCGCGTTCTCCGTCGTCCTCGAATGCGTGCCCGAGGAACTCGCCGCCCGCGTCACCGCGTCCCTGTCCATCCCGACGATCGGCATCGGCGGCGGCAACCAGACCGACGCGCAGGTTCTCGTCTGGCAGGACATGGCCGGCCTCACCCCGCACACCGCGAAGTTCGTCAAGAAGTTCGCCGACATGAACACCCTGCTCGGCGAGGCGGCCCGCGCCTACGCCGACGAGGTCGTCAGCGGCGCCTACCCGGCGCCGGAGCACACCTACCACTAGCGGGCACGGGCCCCAGCGCCGAACCAGGCCCACCCCCGCACGGCCGCGCCGCCCCCGGCGCGGCCGTGTGTGGTTTCCGCCTACTGGTCGGGGTCGGAGCGGACGGGCGAGGGCCGTGCTCCGGCGCCGGACCGGCCGCCCTCGTGGCCCTGGCCGTCGCGCGGCGGCGGGACGGGGCGCGGGGCCGCGCCGTCCGCCGTGATCTCGTCGCGGAGCGTCTCCACGGCGGAGCGCAGCACGTCGGGACCGGCGACGTTCATCAGCAGCAGCCCGAGGTTGAGGGCCATCTGGCCGTCGGTCATCTCGCTGCCGGCGAGCGCGTCCACGGCCGTGCGCAGGTCGGCCTGGTCCTCGGCGGAGACGTTCTGCAGCAGGCCGAGGCAGTACGTCGGCAGCGCGAGCCGCGACCGGGCGAACGAGACGCCCCGCATGATCTCGCCCGCCTCGTGCGCGCGGGTCTTGGCCTGCATCCGGTCCACGCCCCGGTCGGCGGCGGCCAGCAGCGAGGTCAGCAGCGTGCTCGGCCCGACGGCGACGTCCTCGTCGCCGACCCGGACGGTGAACACCGCGCTGCGGAACACCATCATCGAGCCGAGGCTCGCCACGAGCACCTGCGTCGCCTCGGCGACGTGCGGCGACTGGACGCCGAACCGCCAGCCGAAGGTGTGCAGGAGCAGCAGCGAGCCCGCGCCCGCTCCCCCGTTGATCAGCACGTACGCCCAGGTGCTCGGCACCCGGACCAGCGTGGTGGGCCGGTCCCGGTACCGGCTGACCAGCTCGGCGATGCCGACCAGGCAGCTCAGCGAGACCGCGACGACGTATCCGATCATCGGGCCGCGGTCACTCCCCGGTCAGCCGGACGACCTCGTCGATCTCCCGCTCCACCGCGACGAGGCCGCGCTCGCGCAGCACGTCCACGGCGTCGGCGACCTCCAGCAGCCCGAGCCGGGTGGCGTGGTGGATCTGCTCCAGCGACAGCGGGCCGTTGGCCGCCCGCAACTGCGCCAGCACGCGGCGGCACGCGTCCTCCGCGCCCGGCTCGGCGTACCCGGCGGCGCGGCCGGGCTCACCGGCGGGCGCCGCGCCCGGCGGCCGGGCGCCGCCGCTCCGCCCGGAAGGGGCCAGGAACGCGCTCCACGGATCTGCCGACCGGTTCTCTCTCATCTCCACCCCGCCTGTCGCCACTGCGATGGTAATCCAGGACTAGGACGCGGCGCAGGCCCGAACCGCTCCCCGCGCGGTCAGTGGTCTCGGTCTCGGGGGCCGTCCGGCGGCCCGGCCCCGTCCCGGCCGTCCTCCTCCTCCGCACCGGACGGGCCGCGGCGCCGGGAGGAGGACCGCGCCACGATCAGGCGGTCGCCCGGTTCGAGGGCCGCGCAGCCGGCGTCGTCGAACGGCAGCAGCCGCCCGTCCCGCACCACCGCCAGCGCCGGGACGCGGACCGCGCCGAGCGGGCCGCCGACCTCGTCCGGGTGGACCTCGCGCTCCACCAGGTCGAGGCCGCTCCCCTGCTCCAGCAGGTCCTCGATGACCTCGCCGACGCTCGGCTGCGTGGTGGAGACCCCGAGCAGCCGCCCCGCCGCCTCCGAGGAGGTCACCACGTGGTCGGCGCCGGACTGGCGCAGCAGCGGGACGTTCTCCGACTCGCGCACCGCCGCCTGGATGCCGGCGTGCGGGTTGAGCTGCCGGGCGGTCAGCGTGATCAGCACCGCGGTGTCGTCGCGGGCGCTCGCCACCACGATCTCGCGGGCCCGCTGGACCGAGGCCTGCCTGAGCACCGAGCTGCGGGTCGCGTCCCCGACGACGCCCGCGAACCCGGCCTCGGCGGCCTCGGCCACGACCCGCGGGTCCGGGTCCACGACGACGATCGACTCGGGCGGCACCCCGGTGCTCAGCAGGGTCCGGATGGCGCTGCGGCCCTTCGTGCCGTAGCCGGCCACCACGATGTGGTCGCGCACGCGTGCCCTCCAGCGGGACCTTCGCCAGTCGTCGCGGGTGCGTTCCGCCAGCACCTCCAGGGTCGTGCCCACGAGGACGATGAGGAACAGCACCCGGACGGGCGTGATGAAGACGATGTTGACGAGCCTCGCGCCGTCCCCGACCGGGGTGATGTCGCCGTACCCGGTCGTGGACATGGTCACGGAGGCGTAGTAGAAGGCGTCCAGCAGCGACAGCCGCCCGTCGCCGGTGTCGCGGTACCCGTCGCGGTCGAGGTAGACCACGGCCACCACCATGAGCAGCAGGACGAGCGCCAGCCCGACCCGCTTCGCCACCGCGCGCAGCGGCCCCGTCCGGGCCGACGGCAGCAGGACGAGCGGCCGCCGCGCGGCGTCCTGACCGTTCATGCCGGCCGACCGTTCATGCTGGCACCGTACCGGGGACGGCCCGCCCGATGCGCGGTCAGACGTCCGTGATGCGCAGTCCGGCGTGGGCCTTGTAGCGGCGGTTCATGGAGATGAGGTTGGCGGTGAACGCCTCGATCTGGTGGGCGTTGTGCAGCCGCCCGCCGTAGACGCCGCGCATGCCGGGGATCCGCCCGGCGAGGGCCTGGACGAGGTCGGTGGCCTCCCGGTCGTTGCCGAGCACCAGCACGTCCAGCTCCATCTGGTCCACTTCGGGGTCGAGCAGCAGCCTGGCCGACACGTGGTGGAAGGCGGCCACGACCCGGCTGTCGGGCAGGACGGCCGCGGCCTGCTCGGCGGCGCTGCCCTCCTCGACCGGCAGCGCGAAGGCGCCCTTGCCCTTCTCGAAGCCGAGCGGGTTCACGCAGTCCACGACGATCTTGCCTGCCAGCTCGGCGCGCAGCGACTCCAGCGTGGCCTTGTGCCCGTCCCACGGCACCGCCACGATCACCACGTCGGACTCCCCGGCCGCGACCGGGTTCTCCGCACCGGAGACGGGCAGGTCCGCGCCGAGCTCGTCCGCGGCGGCCTGGGCGCGCTCGGCCTTGCGCGACCCGATCGTCACGCGGTGCCCGGCCAGCGCGAAACGGCGCGCGAGGCCCTTGCCCTGGTCTCCCGTCCCGCCGAGGATGCCGATGGTCAGGCCGCTCGCGTCGGGAAGGTCGTAGGGCGTCTTCTGCTGCTGCTCAGTCATGCGGCCGAGTCTGCCAGGCCGCTCACCGGCGGCCCGGCGCCGGGCTCCCGCATCGCCGAAAGGGCCTGCCGGGGACGCGGGGTGAGGCACCATGGTGCCCGTGGACGCCGAGCAGATATCGATGTTGCGCGAGGTCCTGTCGGCGACGGGCTGGCTGGAGCGGACCGAGGAGTTCGGCCGGGCGCTGCGCGTCACGTCCCGCACCCCGGGCGGGCTCCTGCTGGTCGGCACGCCGGCGGGCGACCCGTGGCATCTGGCGGCGCACCTCGACGACGAGAGCCGGCTCGGCGGCGCCCCCGGCCTCGCGCCCACGCTGGTGCGCTGGGAGCCGCCGGCCGACGCGCCCGCGCACCTGCGGGTCGGCCTGGATCGGCTGGAGGAGGCCCGGCGCGGCGAGACGCTGTTCGTCGTCGCCGAGGAGGGGGCGCCCGTCCCGCTGCTGGAGCGGGTGGATGACGCGCGCCGCACCGGGGCGACCGTCCTCGCGCTGGAGGGCGGCGACCGCGAGCTGCGCGGCCTCGCCCACGAGGCGCTGACCGTCCCGCCGGGCGAGGCCCTCATGTCGTTCGACGGGGCGCAGCACCTCGTCAGCGCGGCCGCGGGCCGGGAGCCGGAGCGGAGCCCGCGCGGGCTCAGGCGCCGCCTCGCCCGGCTCCTCGACGCCGTCTCCGGCCCGGTCCCGGACTAGTCCTCGTCCTGCCTGCGCCACGCCTCGTTGCGCTCGCGGGCGATGGCCATGGCGTCCGCGGCCTCGCCCTCGGTCCTGTAGGGGCCCATGCGGTCCTTGCCGGGGCAGCCGGCCCCGTGCTCGGGCTTCATGTGCTTCAGGCAGAACCACCAGTCACCGTCGTCACCGGCCATCGGCGCTCCTTTCGATCATGCGCTGGCACGAGAGTGTGCCCGGATCGCGCTGACTACACTCCATCACTATGACGACCCAGTTGCTCCGACCCGGACGCGTCTCCCCCATGCGCAAGGTTCCCTCGAACATTCCGCGCCCTGAGTACGTGGGGAAGAAGCGGCCGCGGACGGGCGAGCCGGACGTCAAGTCGCCCGAGACCATCGAGCGGATGCGGGTCGCCGGGAGGATCGCCGCGCAGGCGCTGGAGGAGGTCGGCAGGCACGTCCGGCCCGGGATCACCACCGACGAGCTGGACGCCGTCGGGCACGAGTTCCTGCTCGACCACGGCGCCTACCCCTCCACGCTCGGCTACCGCGGGTTCCCCAAGTCGCTGTGCACCTCGATCAACGAGGTGATCTGCCACGGCATCCCCGACGACACGGTCCTGCGCGACGGCGACATCATCAACGTCGACATCACCGCCTTCGTCGGCGGCGTGCACGGCGACACCGACGCGACGTTCCTGTGCGGCGACGTGGACGAGGAGTCGCGCCTGCTGGTGGAGCGCACCCGCGAGGCGGCGATGCGCGGCATCCGCGCGGTCAAGCCCGGCCGGGCGCTGAACGTGATCGGGCGGGTCATCGAGTCCTACGCCAAGCGGTTCGGGTACGGGGTCGTGCGCGACTTCACCGGGCACGGGATCGGCACGACGTTCCACTCCGGCCTCGTCGTCCCGCACTACGACGACCCGGCCGCCACGACGATCATCGAGCCGGGCATGACGTTCACCGTCGAGCCGATGCTGACCCTCGGCACGCACGAGTACGACATGTGGGACGACGGCTGGACGGTCGTCACCAGGGACCGCAGGCGCACCGCGCAGTTCGAGCACACGCTGCTGGTCACCGAGGACGGCCACGAAATCCTCACCCTGCCGTGACCCTTCCCTCGATCTAGAGTCCGATTCGCCCGCATCCGGCCCCGGGAGACCCTCGAGAGATGAACGCCCCAGCGCCGTACGAGCCGAGGGTCCCCTCCGACAGCATGCCGCCGGGGCAGGCCGCGCTGAGCGTGACGTGGGCGGCGCTGCCGTTCCTGACCCTCGGCTTCGCGACGCCGTTCACGTTCGCCGCCGCGCTGCTGTGGCGGCGGAGCGTGCACCTGCTGGTGTCGACGGTCGTGTACGCCGGGGTGTTCGCGTTGATGCTGTCCCTGCTGTCCGGCACCGGCGAGGACGAGGGCACCGTGCGGGCGGCCGGCATGCTGATGTCCGTCCTGGCGGTGGTGGGCTGCGGGCACGCCTTCCTGATCCGGCGGAAGGTGTTCGACCCGCACGGGCTCTCGGGCGTCGACAACGAGGCCGTGGTGGAGCGGGTCAAGCGGCAGCGGCTGCTGCGGCAGAAGGCGCGGGAGCTGGCCGCGACCGACCCGGGGCTCGCCAAGGAGCTGCGCATCGGGCGGCCCGACCTGCCGCACCAGTACAACGACGGCGGGCTCGTCGACGTCAACCACGCGCCCGCGCAGACGCTGACGCTGCTGCCCGGCGTCACTCCGGAGCTGGCGGCGACGATCGAGCGGGTCCGGGCCGAGACGGGCGGGTTCGTGTCGGCCGAGGAGCTGTCCGCGGTGGCGGGGCTCCCGCCCTCACTCACCGGCGATCTGGCCGAGTACGCCGTCTTCATCCGCTGAGCGCGGGTATGCAGCGGGCGTGACCCCGAAGAAGCCCGAGAAGGACGCCGCTCCCCCCGCCCGCGAGGGCGACCGGCTCGCCGAGTACCGGGGCAGGCGCGATGCCGGACGGACGCCGGAGCCCGTGCCCGGCGACGAGGCGCTCCCGCGCGGGAACGACGACACGTTCGTCGTCCAGGAGCACCACGCGACCAGCCTGCACTGGGACCTGCGGCTCGAACGCGACGGCGTGCTCGTGTCATGGGCGGTGCCCAAGGGCCTGCCGTGGAGCCCGGAGACCAACCACCTGGCGGTCCACACCGAGGACCATCCGCTGGAGTACGCCGCCTTCGAGGGGGAGATCCCGCCCGGCGAGTACGGCGCGGGGGAGATGACGATCTGGGACCGCGGGACCTACGAGACGGAGAAGTGGTCCGAGCGCGAGGTGAAGGTCGTCATCCACGGCTCGCGCGTGTCCGGCCGCTACGTGCTGTTCAGGACGCGCGGCAGGAACTGGATGATCCACCGGATGGACCCGCCCGCGGACCCGGACGCCGAGCCCCTGCCGGAGTCGCTGCGCCCGATGCGGCCGCAGGAGCGGGCCCGCCTGCCCCGCGACGCGGACGCCTGGGGGTTCGAGTTCGCGTGGGGCGGCGAGCGGCTGGCCGCCTACGTCGAGGGCGGCCGGACCCGGTTCACCGACGGGCGCGGCCGCCCCGTGGACGGCCCCGGCGGGCTCGGCTCCCGGCTCGGGGCGCAGCTCGGCGTCCGGCCCGCGGTCCTGGACGGGGAACTGGCCGTCCTGGAGGGCCGCGAGACCTACATGATCTACGACGTCCCGCATCTGGACGGGCACCCGCTGCTGGACGTCCCCTACCGGGAGCGGCGGGAGCGGCTCGACGACCTCGGCCTGGCGGGCCCCCGGTGGCAGACGGCCCCCTGGTTCCCCGGCGACGGCGGCGCCGTCCTGCAGGCGGCGCGCGACCAGGGGCTGCCCGGCGTCGTCGCCAAGCGCCTGGACTCCCCCTACGAGCCGGGCGAGGAGTCCGGCGCGTGGCGTCTCGTCCCGTCCCGTCCGAGGAAGCGGCGCTGACCCGCCCGCGGGCTCGCTGATCCGCTTCGGGAAGCGCGGAGAAAGCCCGCGCCCCGGGCGGAACCGGCGGGCGCCTCCGGGCATCAAAAGGACGTGACGCCCCGTTCGGCGCGTCTTCGCTGAAAACGATCAGGAGCGGTTTAGAGTCCCGCCCTGAGACGGGCGGCGATACGCGCTGGAAGGCGGGGGAACGGCACATGATGGGCAAGACGCATGCCCTGAGCGGCGCGCTGGCGTGGCTGGGCGCCGTCCCGATCCTCGGGCAGGAGCGGCTGCTCGGCGAGCACGCGGTGACGCTGTCGCCGGAGCAGATCATGGCGGGCGCCGTGGTGTGCGCCGGCGCCGCGATCCTGCCCGACATCGACCACCACAACGGCCGGATCGCCAACACCTTCGGGCCGATCACGAACCACATGTGCAAGTGGATCGGGAAGCTGTCGGGCGGGCACCGGCAGGCGACCCACTCGATCCTGTTCGCGGTCGGCATCGGCTGGGCGATGGACACCCTCGCCACCCACTTCATCTGGGCCTGGTGGGCCTGCCTGTTCATGATCGTGGGGCTCGGGCTGCGCGGCGTCGGCCTGGACTTCGAGGGCGCCGAGCCGCAGTCGGCGCTGGCGGACTGCGCGCTGGCCCTGATCGCGGTCTGGCTCATGCACAACATCGACATGAGCTTCGTCGGGTTCGCGGTGACGCTCGGCTGCCTGGCCCACGTCGCCGGCGACTGCCTGACACCGCGGGGCTGCCCGGTGTTCTGGCCGCTGCCGTGGCGTATCGACGTCCCCGTCATCCCCCGGACGGACGGCAAGGTGGAGCGGTGGGTGGTGATGCCGGTCCTGATCCTCGGCATCGCGATCCTGACCGTCCGGTCCGTGATCGGCGACATCACCGCCCAGTGGCTGACCCGAGGCTGATCATTCGAGCAGGACGGCGAACTGGCCGCAGGTCAGGGTCTCCCACGTTCTCTTCTCCCGGTACGGGCCGCGCCACAGGTTGACGCTCCTGGTGCCCGGGATCGCCATCGCGGTGCACGCGATCTGAGCCTTGGCCGTCCGCGACCAGGTCGGCCGCGCGTCCGGGTCGTACGGCCGGACGTCCATCACGGGGCCGCGACGGGTCGGGCTGGATCCGTCGGCGGCGGCCTCCGCGGAGAGCCTGTCGTGGACCTCGGTGCGCAGCCCGGCCGCGCGCTCCCGCGCGGTGGGCGGTACGGACAGCTGCTGGACGGCCAGATTCGGCTGCCCGGGCAGTCCGGGTCTCGTCACCGGCACCAGGCTGCGCCCCCGGACGAGGTAGAGGGTGATCGTGGCGGCGTAACCCCGCGCGTTCGGCGCCTCTCCCGCGCTGATGATCCCGGTCGGGCGGATCCCGCAACCGGTCAGCGCGGCACAGGCCGCCACCGCCAGGAGCGCTCGCGCCCGTCTCGACCAGATCACAGGAGTTCCTCCGCTTCACCGTCGGGCAGCCACAGGGTGAAGACCGCGCCGCCCTCCGGCCCGTTGGCGGCCTCCAGCGTGCCGCCGTGCAGCAGGGCGTTCTCCCTGGCGATCGACAGGCCGAGGCCGCTGCCCTCGCTGCGCGTGCGCGCCGCCTCCGCCTTGACGAACCGGTCGAAGACCACGGGGGCCACGTCGGCCGGAAGCCCGGGTCCGCGGTCGGCGACCACGACCCGGACTCCGCCCGCGCCCTCCCCCTCCGGCCGGCCGAAGCGCAGCGAGACGGGCGGGCGCCCGTGCTTGAGGGCGTTCCCGGCGAGGTTGGCGACGATGACGTCGAACCGGCGCGGGTCCAGCCGGACGAACAGGTCGGCGGGGCCCTCCACGGCCACCTCCTCCTGCCAGCCGCGCGCCTTCAGGGTCGCGCCGACCGCGTCGGCCACGTTCACGTCGTCCAGGACGAGGGCGGCGGCGCCCGCGTCGAACCGGCTGATCTCGATCAGGTGCTCCACGAGCGCGCCGAGCCGCCGGGTCTCGTCCGCGACGAGCCGGGCGGCCGCGCCGCCGCCCCCGTCGGCTCCGCCGTCCTCGGCGGCCTCCTCTGCCAGCACGTCGGTCATGGCGATCATCGAGGTCAGCGGCGTGCGCAGCTCATGGGAGACGTCCGCGACGAACCGGCGGGACGCGGCCTCCATCGCTCGCAGCTCCGTCACCGTCCGCTCCAGCGCCTCCGCGGTGCGGTTGAACGTCTCGGCGAGGTCGGCCAGCTCGTCGCGGCCCCGCACCCGGACGCGGGTGTCCAGCCTTCCCTCGCCGAGCGCGCGGGCGGCGGCGCCGAGGCGGCGCACCGGGCGCAGCACGCCCCCGGTGGCCAGCAGCGCGAGGGCGAGCGCGGCCGCCAGCGCCGCGGTGTCCGCGATCAGCAGAGTGCGGGTGAACAGCGCCAGGTCGGCGGCCTCCCGGCGCAGGCTGGCGGAGACGAACACCATCGGCGGCGTCGTGCGCCACGGCTCGTCCACGGTGGTCTCGTAACCGGTGACGCGGGCGCCGACGAGCAGGTAGGGCGTACCGTGCCGCCGGACGCGCTGGAAGACCACGCCCCGCATCGCGCGCCGGGCGAACTCGCGGGTCACGGGGACGTCCAGCACCCCCGGCGGCGGGAGACCGGTCTCGCCCCGCAGCGGCACCGTGACCGCCACCGCCTCGCGCCCCGGCATCGAGCCGAGCGCGTCCTCCAGGGACGCGGCGACCAGCGGCTCCACATCGGGCGGAAGGGCGGGCGGAATCTGCTGGGCGAGGGTGGCGCGGACGTCGTTGAGCACGGCGTCCTGGGCGCGCTGCAGCATCACCCGCCGCAGCAGCACGTAGGAGATGCCGGAGGCGAGCACGGACGCCAGCAGCGCGACCGCGGTGAACGCGGCCGCGAGCCGCACCCGCAGCCCGGTGAACCGCAGGCGCCGCATCCCGGGCGCGACGAACCGGAGGAGGCTCCTCACGGCGTGGTGAACCGGTAGCCGAAGCCCCGGACCGTCTCGATCAGCCGCGGCTCGGCCGGCTCGTCCTCGATCTTGGCGCGGACCCGCTGGACGCAGGCGTCCACGAGCCGCGAGTCACCGGGGTAGGTGTGCTCCCACACCTCGGCCAGCAGGTGCTGGCGGGTGAGGGCCTGACCCGGGCGGCGCGTCAGCTCCAGCAGGAGCCGCAGCTCGGTCGGGGTGAGGCGCAGGTCGGCGCCGCCCTTGGTGACCTTCAGGGAGGACCGGTCGACGACGAGGTCGCCGTAGACGGACCGGTCCAGGCGGGTCTGGTCGGCGCGGCGCAGGACCGCGCGGATCCGGGCGTCCAGGACCCGCGGCTCGACGGGTTTCACCACGTAGTCGTCGGCGCCCGCCTCCAGTCCGAGGACGACGTCGAGGTCGTCGCCCCGGGCGGTCAGCAGGATCACCGGCAGCGGGTCGTCCCGGCGGATCCGGCGGCACACCTCGATGCCGTCGATGCCGGGCAGCATCACGTCCAGGATCGCGATCTCGGGACGGCGCGCCCGCAGCGCCTCCAGGCCGTCCTCGCCGGTGGCCCGGGACGTCACCCCGTGCCCCTGGCGGGTCAGCGCCAGCTCCAGCGCCGTCCGGGCGGACGGATCATCCTCGATGAACAGAATGCTCGCCACCCGGTCATTATCGGCCGTGCGCGATCACCGAACGGGATGTGTCACAAGATCCGGACATCTTCGGCACGAGACCATGACGGTCCGGCGGAACCGTGGAGCGCATGTCGCTCGTGCTGCTCCCGCCCCGCCGTCAAGCGCCGCCCGCCCCGCCGGGCCCCCGCCGGCCGCGCGCCCTGCCCTGGCTGCTCGCGGCGGGCGTGCTCGCGCAGGCGGCGCTCCGGCTGTGGTTCGCCTGGTCGCGGACGGGCCCGGCCGCGAACCCGGACGAGACCGGCTACCTGCTCGCCGCCCGCCTGCTGGCCGGCGGGCCGGGCGGGGACCTGTCCGGGAACACCTTCTACCAGGGCGGATACCCGCTCCTGCTCACCCCGGCCTTCTGGTTCTCCCACTCCCCCGCCACGGTCTACACGACCGTGATCGCGATCAACGCGGTGCTGGGAGCGGCCCTGTTCCCCCTCGGGTACGCGGCGGCCCGCCGCCTCGGGCTGGCCCGCCGGTCCGCCCTGCCGCTGGCGTTCGCGGCGGCGCTGCTGCCCGCGACGACCTTCTTCGGCGCCTTCGCGCTCGCGGACGCCGTCCTGCCGGCGCTCGTCCTCGCCTGGCTGCTGGCGCTGGACCGGTTCGTCCGGAACGGCGGGGCCGGGGACGCCGTCCTCGCGAGCCTGGTCGCGTCCTTCACGGCGGCCGTCCACACCCGGGGAACGATCCTGCTCGCCGTCCACGCCGCCGCCCTGGTGGTCATGGCTCTGCCCGGACGCCGGAAGGCCCGCGCCGCGCTGGCCGGGGGCGCGGCCGCGCTCGCCGGGTACGCGGCGGGCGCGGCGCTGAAGGCGCACGACCGCGCCGACCTGAATCCGCGCGGCACGCGGGACCTCGCCGGGATCCTGACGTCCCGGCTGACCACGGTCCCGGGGCAGGAGTGGGCGCTGTCGGGCGCGGCGGGGCAGCTCTGGTACCTGATCGTCTCCACCTGGGGCCTGGCGGGGGCCGGGCTGGTGGCCGTCGCCGCGGTCCTCGCGCGGCGGCGGACTCCAGCCGCGGACAGGATCATGGCGGGCGTGCTGCTCGCCGCCACCTGCGGCATCGCCTACGCGTCCTCGGCCGCGCTGCCGGACGAGCACCGCGTGGGCAACTTCGCCTACGGCCGCTACCTGGCGTGCGTGGCGCTGGTCTACGCCCTCGCCGGGGCCGCGGCGCTCGGGCGCCTCAGCGCGGGCCCGGCGATCCGGGTGGCGGCGGCGAGCGCCCTCCTGCTGGAGGGGGCCGCGCTGTGGGTCACCGCCTACGCGGGCGAGCGGCTCCGCACCCACGTCTTCATCGGCTTCGACTTCCCCGAGGTCACGTTCCTGACCGCCGACCGTGGCGCGCTGCACCCGCACGAGGCGACCTTCGCCGCCCTCGCCCTGCTCGGCGGCCTGCTCGTGCTGACCAGGCCGAGGACGGCGGCCGTGGCGGCCGTCGCGATCGCCGGGGTGAACCTCGCGGCGCTGACGTTCGCGATGGGGCCGCACACCCGGCGCGTCCCCGCCGAGTCCCCGCTCCCCGGCCCGGCCTCAGGCGGGGTCGTCACGGACGCGTCGCTCCACTGGGCGGTCAGGACCGCGCTGATGTACCCCGTGTGGTGGACGCGCCTCGGCACGTTCGACACCCGCGCCGGACGGCCGCCCGCGCCGGGCGTGTGCACGGTCGTGGTGCCCCTCCCGGACGGGACGCCGCCCGAGGCGTCCTGGCCCGCGCATCCGGCGGGCTGGCGGCCGCACGCGGGACGGTTCTGGTCGGTGTCGTGGGCGGCCTGGCACGACCCGTCCTGCGCGGGCCCGGGTCAGTAGCGCGTCACCAGCGCGATCCGGTCGTGGTCGATGAGGAAGCCGTCCGAGACGAAGGTGACCTCGCCGCCGTACTCCAGCACCGTCTCGATGACGTGGTCGACGACGTCGTCGACCACGTCCGCGCCCTTGAGCACGCCGGGCATGCCCTCCACCGGGATCAGCTCGCCCTTGGTCCGCACCGCGGGCGCGTAGTAGCCGCGCTCGACGACCAGGTGCTCGCCGCGGCCCTCCTCCACCAGCTCCGTCACCTCGCACAGCCCGCCCGCGTACCGCTGGATGCTGCGCGCCGCCTCCAGCTCCGACAGCACGCCGACCTCGCGGAGGTCCTCGTAGGCGGCGAGCGCGGGCCGGGCGGCCTCGGCGAGCGCGCTCGGCGAGGCGCCCTCGAAGCTGCCGTCGACGCGTCCCGCCACGGTGACGTGCGGCCCCGCCACCTCGTCGAAGACCGCCTGGTGCCGGGTGACGCCGGCGACGATCAGCGGGCGCCGGTCCCGCGCGAGGACGCGTTCGAGGTCGGCCGCCACGTCCCGCATGGTCTGGCGGCGGCGCTCGCCCTCGCCGCCCTGCGCGGCCCGCCGCGCCTGCCGTCCGGCGCTCGCCTCGTCGATCGGCTCGGGCTCCACGGGGAAGCCGCCGCGGGCGTACTCGGTCAGCTCCGCGCCGAGTCCGCTCCACAGCCGCGTCCGGTGGTCCGACAGCGACAGCAGCCAGTAGCGCGGCGTGCGGGTGAAGTCGGCCACGAGGTCGCGGGTGGCGAAGCCGGTGTCGACGACCACCCGCTCGTCCACGGGCTGGCCGATGGCGAACGCGTGGTGCTCGCCGTGCGGGGCGGCGAACAGGACCAGCGCGTCGGAGCCGTGCCGCGGGTCGACCTCGCCCGCGGCGCGCTCCAGGCCCCGGACGACGTCGTCGGCGGCGTCGGACTCCACCCGGGGGTCGTCGTGGAGGCGGCGGCGCACCTCGCCCAGCAGGTTCCGCAGCCGGATGCGGTCCTGCCGGCCGTCACGGGCGGAGCGGTGCGTCGGCATCAGCACCGACACCGCGGGATACGGCCTCGGCTTGCGCAGCCCGGACAGGGTGACGGCGTCCATGATCCCCCGATCGTCGCTCTTCATCCTTTCTGTCTCTTTTGTAGCGACCTGTCGGTAAATGAGGTGTAAGGCCTGTCCGATTTGCGGGCCGGGACGTCAGCCCGGCGTGATGAAGGCCGTCTCGTAGGCGAAGATCACTGCCTGGGTCCGGTCGCGGGCCTGCATCTTGGCGAGGATGTTCCCGACGTGCGTCTTCACCGTCTGCGGGCTCACGAAGAGCTCACCGGCGATCTCCGCGTTCGAGTGGCCCTTGGCCATCAGCCGCAGCACGTCCCCCTCCCGCTCGGTGAGCCGGCCGTGCCAGGCCGCGCCCCCGCCGCCGGACGGCCCGTGCCGCCCGGCCAGCTCCCGGATCGCCGCCGGGAACAGCAGGCTCTCGCCGTGCGCGACCATCCGGATCGCCTGCAGGATCTCCTCCGGCCGCGTCCGCTTGAGCAGGAAGCCGTTGGCGCCCGCCTTCAGCGCGTCGTAGACGTACTCGTCGTTCTCGAACGTGGTGACGACGATGATCCGCGGCGGCTCCGGCACGGTGGCGAGGATGTGGCGGGTCGCCTGGATGCCGTCGAGCCGCGGCATCCGCACGTCCATCAGCACGACGTCGGGGCGCAGCCGCCGTACCTCGCCCGGCACCTCGGTCCCGTCGGACGCCTCGCCGACGACGGCCAGATCGTCCTCCGCGTCGATGATGGCGGCGAGCCCGGCCCGGATCAGCCGCTCGTCGTCGACCAGCAGCACCTTGATCGTCATGATCCGGACCTTAGCGGCAGCGAGACGCGGAACCGCCACCGATCGCCGTCGGCCCCGGCGCTCATGTCGCCGCGCAGCACGGTGACGCGCTCGCGGACCCCGCCGAGGCCGCGGCCGCCGCCGTGCCCCGCGCCCTCGCCGCGGGTCGCGCCGAGCGGATTGGTCATCTCGACCTCCAGCCGTTCCCCGTCGGTGCCGAGCCGCAGCCGCACGGGCACCTTCCCCGCGTGCCGCAGGGCGTTCGTCAGGCCCTCCTGGACGATCCGGTACGCCTCCCGCGACACCGCCGCCGGGACGTGCTCCACCTCCGGGTCCACCTCGGCGTCCAGCGCCACCCCGGCGATCCGCGTCTGCTCCAGCAGCCGTCCGAGGTCCTTCAGCGTGGCCTGCGGGGCGGGACGGGACCGGTCGTCGCGCAGCAGCCCGAGCACGTGGTCGAGGTCCTCCAGCGCGGCGCGGGCCGAGTCCTCGATCGCGGCGAGCGCCTCGCGGGCGAACTCCGGGTCGCTGTCCAGCACCCGCCCGGCCGCCCCCGCCTGCAGGGTCACCACGCTGAGCGCGTGCCCCACCGAGTCGTGCAGCTCCCTCGCCAGCCGGTTGCGCTCGGCGAGCCTGACGGCCTCGGCCCGCATCCCCTCCATCCGCTCGGCGGCGGACGGCCCGAGGAACACCGGCGCCAGCCGGGCCAGCAGCGCGCCCGCCCCCACGATCAGCGCGAGCAGCAGGACCAGCGACCCCAGCCCGATCAGCGGCGCGGGCCACTGGTGCCAGGCGTCCTGCCAGCCCCAGGACTGCAGGAACCGGGTGTCCCAGCTCACCGCCGGCGCGATGAGCATCACGACGGCGGCCGGGGGGAGGACCAGGCTCAGCCCGCTGACCACGACGCCCGTGCCGAGGTGCAGCGTGAACCACGCGGCGGTGCGGCCGCGGCTCTCCCAGGAGCCCGCGGAACCGGGCACGAGCCCGGCGGCGGGCCCCCCGAGCAGCTCCTTGGCCAGGGAGCTCTCCAGCAGCCGCACCGTCGGCACGAGCCCGGTGACGAACGTCGCGGCCGCCGGCATGACGACCAGCATCAGCACGCCCTTGACCAGGCTGTTGCCCATCGGCACCAGCGGGGTCATGCTGATCGCCAGGAACCAGTACGGCATCAGCAGCGCGCCGCCCACGACGAGGTGGGACCAGCGCCGCCAGGTCGTCCGCTCGATCAGCGGGCGGAGCACACGGAGCACGCCCTGATCCTGACAGAACCGGCGGCCCGGCCACTCCCCCGCGCGGGGGAGGCCGCGCTCACGCGTTGTCCTTCTCTCCGGCGGCCTCTCCGGCGGCGCCCTCCCCGCCGGTCCCGCCGGAGGCGCGGTCGCGCTCGGCGAGCTTGGCCAGGCGCGCGTTGTAGGCGGCGAGCTCGTCGTCCTCGGGGCGCCCCCCGGCCTTCGCGGCCCGGTCGGCCTTGCGGTCCATGCGCCGCGCCTGCCGCTGGTCGTGGACGTACCACTGGAAGGCCAGCACGATCAGGACGATGAACGTCGGCACCTCGCCGAAGCCCCACGCGATGGCGCCGCCGGTGTGCTGGTCGTGCAGGATCGTGGTGCCCCACGGCGGGTCGACGGAGGTGTACCAGCCGCGGGCGAGCGCCTGGCTCATGTTCATCAGGGCGATGCCGAAGAACGCGTGGAACGGCATCGTGACGAACAGCAGCAGCAGGCGGGCCGGGTACGGCAGCTTCCGCGGCGCCGGGTCGACGCCGAGCAGCACCCAGAAGAACAGGGAGCCGCTGGCCAGGAAGTGGACCGTCATCGCGACGTGGCCGAGATGGTTGCGCATCGCGGCCTCGAACAGCGGCGTGAAGTACAGGACGAACGTGCTCACCACGAAGACGAGCGTCGCGACCGCGGGATGGGCGATCACCGCGAGGTACCGGCTGTGCAGCACGGCGGTGAGCCACTCGCGCGGGCCGCGGTCGCCGCGCACGCGGGCGGGCCTGAGCGCCCGCAGCGCCAGCGTCACCGGCGCGCCGACGACCAGGAAGATCGGCGTCAGCATGTTCAGCACCATGTGCTGCGCCATGTGCACGCTGAACAGGATCGGCGCGTACCTGGCGACGCCGGTCTGGGTGACGGCCGCGATCGTCAGGAGCCCGATCAGCCAGGACGCGGTGCGCCCCCAGGGCCAGGAGTCGCCGCGCCGCCGCAGCCGGACGACCGCGGCGAGGTAGAGGCCCCCGAGGACGACGACGAGGGCGGCGAAGAACAGGTCGAACTGCCCCAGCGTCAGCAGCCGGACGGGGGTCACGTGCGGGGGCATGTCGTAGCCGAGCAGCGACTTGACCGCGGACTCCGGCTCGGCCGGGGCGGGCGGCGCGGTCCGGGCCAGCGCGACGGCCAGCCCCATGGTGGCGCCCATCACGGCGGCCTCCACGGACGCGAACCGGGCGAACGCCCCCGGCCTGCCGTCCGCCACCGCGGGCAGCGTCCGCGTCCGGTGCCACCAGCCGAACCAGCCGAGCACGCAGAACGCGATGATCTTGCCGAGCGCGAGCCGTCCGTAGTCGGTCTCGACCATCTCCCGCGGATCCGGCAGCCGGGCGACCACGTTCACCAGGCCGCTGGCTCCGACGACGACATAGCACCACAGGGCCATGCGGCTGAACCGCTCCGCCACGAGCGGGAGCCGGTCGCGGCGCAGCAGCGCGTGGGCGGCGACGACGGCGAGCCCGCCGACCCACGGGGCGACGGCGGCGACGTGCAGGGCGACGCCGGTCGTCGCGGTGGAGTGGTTGGCGGCCGAGGCCGAGTGCCCGGTGAGCGGCGCGGGCAGCAGGGCGATCCCGGCCAGGGCGAGCAGCCCGAACGCGGCGGCGGGCGTGGTGGTGGTGCGGGCCAGAAGCGCCACCACGACGGCCAGCAGCACCACGACCATGAGGGCGGTGCCCTGCGGCAGCGAGCCGACGTAACTGCTCAGCTCGCTGCCGGTGAGGACGTCGCCGACCGGCTGGCCGAGCACGTCCGCGACGGTGAACACCAGCGTGGCCGCGGCGGCGGCGGCCCAGGCGGCGGCGATCCAGGAGGCGGCGTTCAGGTAGCCGAGGGCGTCCCCCGACAACCGGGGCGCGGCCCGCCCGCCCTCGACGGGCAGGAATGCGGCCGCGGCCAGCAGCGCGCCGACGGTCAGCGCGGACAGCAGGTCCATCGCCGCCCGGGAGACCGGAAGCCCCCACCGGGTGAGGGCGCCCGCGTCGCCGAGGCCGGGGATGACCTTCTCGGTGACCGAGCCGCCGAGGACGAGCCCGGCCACCAGCAGGACGGCGCACGCGGCCAGGGCGGCCGCCCCCGCCCGCCAGACGGCCAGGCTCGCCCTATTCACCGCCGGTGGCCGCCTGGTGCTTGCGCTTGGCGCGGAACACGATGCCCACGCCGATGCCGACGCCGACGAGCAGGCCTCCGATGATCAGCACCCACAGGAGCATCCCCGAGCCGGAGTCCTCCTCGGCCGCGTCGTTCTCCTGGTCGGCCTTGAGCGGCCGCTCGTCGGAGTTGGCGGCCGGGCCCGTCTGCTCCTCGGCGCCGACCCCGCCCGCGGTGGGCGCGGACGAGGCGGCCGGCGGGGCACCCGCGGCGCCGTCCCCGGTCACGCTGAACGTCAGGTCGTTCCCCTCGATCGGGTGCCCGTCCTCGCCGACGACCCGGTAGGCGACCGTGTAGGAGCCGGCGGGCAGCGGACCGGACAGCTTCTGCGTGACCTTGGTCCCGGCGCGCTCGGCGGCGCCCGCCTGGAACTCCTTCTTGTTCCCGTCGCTGACGACGACCTTCGCCAGGCTGATCTCGTCACTGAAGACCAGCGTGACCTCGGTGACCGCGTCCGCGGACCTGCCCTTCTCGGGCGTGCTGCCGACCAGCTTCGTGTGCGCCATCGCGGGGGGCGCAGTGAAGGCGCCGAAGGCGAGCGCGGCGGCGGCGATCAGGCCGAGGCGGCGCAGGGGCCGGCGGGACTTGAGCATGTTCATGGAGGGCCGGGTTCTCTAGTGAGTCGACGTTCTTTAATGAGTCGCAGGGCTCCGTCTACCCTACTGAGCCCTCCGCCATGGCACGTCCCGGGTCGCGCGACGGCGCGGCCCGGGAGGAACGGCGCCGGTCAGTTGCACCCGCAGTCGCAGTCGCAGCAGTCGCACGAGTCGCAGCAGTCACAGCAGTTGCAGCAGTCGCAGCAGCTCCCGTCGCAGCCGCCGCCGTCGCAGCCGTCGAGGTGCCGGGTGCACCAGCAGCGGTCGTCGCACGAGTCGCCGTGGTGGTCGCTCCACTCGGGCTGGAAGATCCCGCAGGTGGCGCAGACCAGCGTTCCGGTGAAGCACGGGACCGGCCAGCCGGGGCGCGGCGGCCGCGGCCCCCGCCTGGACAGCTCCGCCGGAGCGGCGAAGGCGCGCTCGACCGAGCGGCCCGCCTCGCGGTCCAGCAGGGCCCGGACGAGGCGCGGCCTCTCCAGCTCCAGCTCGGCGAGCGCGAGCCGCAGCCCGTGCAGCGCGCCGTCGGCGTGCCGGCGGGCCTCGTCGAGGGTGGTGCCGGTCGCCAGGAGCGGGTTGTACGCGCCGGCCTCCTCGTCCTCGGCGAGGTCCTCGACGGCGTCGATGAGGTGGGCGAGGCGCCCGAAGAAGCGGCCCGCCTCGGCGAGCGTCTCGGCGTTGCCCTCCCGGCCCGCGAGGACGGCCGTGTGCGCGAACACCGCGGCGACGGCCGTCTCGGTCGGCTCGGTCAGGTCCAGCAGCCCGAGGCCGGGGGCCGCCTCCAGGAGCGGCTGCCGGGCGACGGCGTCGCGAAGCACCGCGGGGTCGAACCCGACGGCGGCGCCCGTGCGGCCGCCCGCGGCGTCCCACCGGTCGGCCATCCGCCCGGCCGCGGCCGCGACGAGCCGGCGCGCGTAGGGCCCGTCGCCGTCGGCCACGTGGTCGCGCGTCTTGCCGGCGGCGAGCAGCAGGGACGCGGCCGCGGCGAGCTGCGCGCCCTGCGCCCGCGCCGTGACGACCTCGGCCGTCTTCATCCCGCGCAGGGCGCACGGTCCGGCCTTACGGCGCGGCGACAGCTCCGGAGCCTGCGCCTCCACCAGCACCGACACGAGCAGCCCGTCGTAGTTGGTGACGAGCCGGGAGGCCTGGCCGTGCTCGGCCCGCAGCGTCAGGCACAGCCCGCACAGGTGGGCCATCCAGTCCTTGAACAGCGACCCGCACAGAACATGACGGCAAGGTCTGACAACACCGAACACGACTAACTCCCCCATCTCACGCCGACCGCAGCATTATTCATGGACGCGGCGGCACGCGAAACGGTTCGGCCGGAACGGTCCGATCAGACCCCCACGCAGGTCAGGGCGCGGCGGTAGGCGGCCATCCGGGGCCCGTCGCAGGTCCCCGTCCCGGCCAGCACCTCGGCGAGGTCGAACCACGCCTGCGCGGCCTCCCGTGAGGACTCCATCTCCTCCAGGCAGGTCGCGGCCCGGGTCAGCACCTCGACCGCGCGGTCGTGCCGGCCGAGCCGCACCGATGCCTCGCCGAGCACGGTCAGCGCCCCGGCGGTGGCGCGGCGCGGGGCGTCCCCGAGCAGGTCCAGGGCCTCCTCGGCGAGCGCCACCGCCTCGGCGGGACGGCCGAGCGCGGTCTCCGCGCGGGCCAGCTCGGTCAGGCACCAGGCCACGTCGATCTCGCCGGAGGAGCTGGCGCTGATCTCGCCGCGCACCCGGGCGAGCAGCTCGCGCGCGCGGTCGGCCTGGTCGGGCTTGGCCCGCAGCAGCAGCCCCGCGTAGATGACGCGGAGCCGGTTGAGGTTGCGGGGGTCCTCGCCGTCGCCGGCCAGCATCAGGGCCCGCTCGGCGAGCGCGACGCCCTCGTCGTACTCGCCGCGGATCTCCGCGACGTAGGCGGCCTCCCAGTAGGCGACCATGCGGGCGCGGGGGCTGCCGATCCGCTCGGCGCGCTCGACGAGCTGGGCGGCGAGCTGGCGGGCCCGGACGAGGTCGCCGCGCTCGATGAACGCCGACAGCAGCGCCGCGCCGAGGTCCACGGCGGCGTCGGTGGAGTCGGCGCCGGTGGCGACGAGGTGCCGCAGCGCGGTCTCGGCGGCCTCCACGCCCGCGCTGATGTCGCCGCGCTCGCGCAGGCAGCGGCTCAGCGCGACGTGCACCTTGGCCCAGTGGTCGAGGTCGGCCTCGGCGGACGCCTGCCCGGTCAGCGCCGTCAGCTCGGCGATCGCCTCCTCCAGCTCGCCCGCTGCCTCCAGCGCGAGCGCGTGGCCCCAGCGGGCCTGGTGCAGCATCTCGGGGAGGGCGACCGCGTCGGCGCTCGCGAGCACCTCGGCGAACCGGGTCCGCGCCTCGGCCGCCGCGCCGTTGCTGAGCGCGATCTCGGCGTAGTCGAGGGTGACGCGCAGCTCGTCCACGACGTCCTCGCTGACGCCGCTGACGAGGTAGGTCGCCGAGCAGTTCAGCTTCGCCGCCAGCAGGTCGACGACGCTCGGCGCCGGGACCCGCTTGTCGCTCTCGATCAGCGAGATGTAGCTGTCGGACAGCTCGGGGAAGGCGAGCTGCGCCTGGCTCACGCCCTGCCGGATCCGCAGGGCGCGAATGCGCTGCCCCAGTGTCTCCCGATCCATCGTTTGACCACCGCCTACAAGGTGCTCGCCGCGCGCAGGGCGAGGAAGAAGTCGACTCGGTCTTCAAGTCTGCCGAGGTCCCGGCCGGTGAGGTCCTCGATTCGCCGGATTCGGTACCGAAGCGTGTTCACATGGACGTGCAGCCGCGTCGCGGTGCGGCTCCAGGAGCCCGAGCAGGACAGGAAGACCTCCAGCGTGTGCACGAGATCGGCCTGCCTGGTGCTGTCGTACTCCTCCAGGGGGCCGAGCATCCGCGCGCGGAAGGACGAGCGCGTCCGCTCCGGGACGGACGCCAGCAACCACGCGTAGGAGTCCAGGGCGGTCGCCCCGGCGGAGTCTCGCATTCGCACCAGGGCAGGCTATAGGCGGCACATCACCCCCGTCACGCTGCGAAGGCCGCGAATCACGTCCCGCCGCCCTCTCTTCACGCGGCCCCCTGGCCTCACCCGGGCCTCGGACGGCTACCCTGTGCACGCCGTTTCCGAACACCATGCTGCTGAAAGCGGAGCGCCCGTCATGTCCAAGACCCAGGCCGAAGCGGCCGACGATTCACCACCGGCGAGCGGGCGCGGGCCGCTGGAGCGGCTGTTCGAACTCACCGCGCGCGGCACCACCGTCCCGCGCGAGCTGCGCGGCGGCGTGACCACGTTCTTCGCGATGGCCTACATCATCCTGCTGAACCCGCTCATCCTCGGCGGGGCGAAGGACGTCAACGACGCGACCCTGTCGATCCCGCAGCTGACCACGATGACGGCGCTGTCCGCCGCCGTCACCACCGTGATCATGGGCCTGGTCGGGAACGCGCCGCTGGCGCTCGCCGCGGGCCTCGGCATCAACGCGGTCGTGGCCTTCCAGGCGGCGCCGGTGATGACCTGGCCGCAGGCGATGGGCCTCGTGGTGATCGAGGGCGTGGTCATCGTGCTGCTGGCGCTCACCGGGGTGCGCGAGCGGATCATGAACTCGATCCCGCTGGCGCTCAAGCACGCGATCGCGGTCGGGATCGGCGCGTTCATCGCGCTGGTCGGCCTCTACGACGCCGGGTTCGTCACCTCCAGCGCCACGAGCCCGCCGCTGTCCCTCGGCACCGGCGGCCGGCTGGAGACGTGGCCGGCGCTGGTCTTCGCGGGGACCCTGGTGCTGATGATCATCCTGTACGTGCGGCGGGTGCCGGGCGCGATCCTGATCAGCATCGTCGCCGGGACGGTCGGGGCCGTGATCATCCAGGAGAACGCCTCCGTCAGGAAGGGCGGCTGGGGTGTGGTCACCCCGAACATGCCCGAGAAGCTGTTCGCCGCCCCCGACTTCGGGCTGTTCGGGCAGATCTCACTGTTCGGCGGGTTCGCCCGGGCGGGAGTGATCACCGCGCTGGTCGTGCTGTTCACGCTGGTGCTGTCGGGGTTCTTCGACGCGATGGGGACGATCCTCGGCATCAGCGACGAGGCGGGCTTGGTGAGCGAGAAGGGCGAGGTGCCGCGGCTCGGCCGGATCCTGTCGGTGGACGGGCTGTCCGCCGCGTTCGGCGGGCTCACCAGCTCGTCGGCGAACACGGTGTTCGTCGAGTCGGCGGCGGGCGTCGGCGAAGGCGCCCGGACCGGCCTGGCCAACATCGCCACGGGCGCGCTGTTCGCGGTGACGCTGTTCCTCACCCCGCTGGCGGCGACCGTCCCCGCGCAGGCGGCGGCGCCCGCCCTGGTCGTGGTCGGCGCGCTGATGATGACGCAGGTCGCCAAGGTCGACTGGAACGACCTGGAGATCACGATCCCGGCGTTCCTCACCATCGTGCTGATGCCCTTCACCTTCTCGATCACCACCGGCCTCGGGATGGGCATCGTCGCCTACGTGGTCATCAAGGCCACGCGCGGGAAGCTGCGCGAGATCTCCCCCGCCCTCTGGATCGTCGCCGCCCTGTTCGTGGTCTTCTTCGCCATCCACCCCATCGAGGAGTGGCTCGGCGTCGGCTGATCCCGCGCGACCGCCCGCGCGCCGGGGACTCCGGGGAAACACGGACGCAGGGTGACCACTCCGCGACGGAACTCGCCCGTTTGTAGGTCTCGGAGGCGGTTGCAGGTGTCAAATAGTGCCGGCATGGCGTAAGCAGAAGGTAGGGCCTTACCCCCCGGCGTGAAAGGCGTGGCTGTGGTGTCCGCGGACTCTCCCTCCCACCCGTCCCCGCCAGGTCACGTCCTGCTGGCGCCTGACAGGTTCCCGGGAGCGCTGACCGCGGCGCGGGCGGCGCGGCATCTCGCCGCCGGGCTCCGCCGCGCGCGTCCCGGCGTCGCGCTGGTGGAGCTGCCCGTGGCCGACGGCGGCGACGGCACCGTCGAGGCCGCGGTGGCGGCCGGATGGCGGCGCGTCGAGGTCGAGGTGTGCGGGCCGACCGGCCGGCCGGTGACGGCACGGCTGGCGCTGAACGGCGCCAGCGCGGTGGTCGAGCTGGCGGAGGCGTCCGGGCTGCGGCGGCTGCCCGGCGGCCGCCCGCGCCCGCTCACCGCCTCCAGCCTCGGCACGGGGCAGCTGCTCGCGCACGCCGTCCGGCTCGGCGCGCGGCGGATCGTCCTCGGCCTCGGCGGCGGCGCGTGCACCGACGGCGGCGCGGGCCTCGTCCAGGGGCTCGGGGGACGGCTGCTGGACGCGCTCGGCAAGGACCTGCCGCCCGGCGGAGCGGCGCTGCGCTCGCTGCACGCCCTCGACCTGCGCGGTCTACCCGACATGTCGGGCATCGAGGTGGTGGTGGCGGGCGACTCCGCGGGGCCGCTGCTCGGCCGCACCGGCGCCGCCGCGGTGGACGGGCCGCGCCGCGGCGCGAACCGCGACGAGGTGCGGCTGCTGGACGCGGGCCTGCGCCGGTGGGCCGACCTGGCCGAAGCGGCGGCCCGCAAGGCGGCTCGCGACCTGCCCGGCGCAGGGACGGCGGGCGGCGTCGGGTTCGCCGCGCTCACCTTCCTCGGCGCGACGATCGAGCCCGGCCCGGCCCTGATGCTCGACCTGCTGGGCTTCGCGGAGAAGGCGCGCGGCGCGCGCCTGGTCGTCACCGGGGAGGGCGTCCTGGACACCCGGTCGCTGCGCGGCAGCGCACCCGTCCACGTCGCCCGCGCCGCCGCCCGCGCGGGCGCGCCCGTCGTCGCGGTGGCGGGCCGCCGGGGCCTCACCGGCGAGCAACTGCGCAAGGCGCGGATCCAGGCGGCCTACGCGCTGGCCGACATCGAGCCGGACGACGAGCGCCGCGTCCGCCGCGCGGGCCCGCTCCTGGAGCAGCTGACCGTCGCGATCGCCGACGAGTGGCTCCCCCGGGGCGCCCCGTAGCCCGGACCGATCCAACGGCCGCGCTCCCCGATCTTCCTTTACACAGTGTCGCCGAAAGGCCCGATGCCTTGACATGGTGCACATAGCCGGGCATCGCCGCCGCCCCGCACGCTGGAGGCGTACATCCTGGTCAGCGTTGACGGAGGAGCTCCCGGTGAAGATCGGTGTACCGCGAGAGGTCAAGAACCACGAGTACCGGGTGGCGATCACCCCGGCGGGGGCGCACGAGCTCACCCGGCACGGTCACGAGGTGTTCGTGGAGCGGGGCGCCGGGACCGGCTCGGCGATCCCCGACGACGACTTCGCCGCCGCGGGCGCCAAGATCCTCGACGGCCCGGACGAGGTCTGGGCCGAGGGCGAGCTGATCCTCAAGGTGAAGGAGCCGATCGCGCCCGAGTACCACCGGATGCGCGAGGGCCAGATCCTGTTCACCTACCTGCACCTGGCCGCGTCCCGCGAGTGCACCGACGCGCTCCTGGCGGCCGGCGTCACCGCGATCGCCTACGAGACGGTCCAGCTCCCGGACCGCTCCCTGCCGCTGCTCGCCCCCATGTCCGAGGTCGCCGGACGCCTCGCCCCGCAGGTCGGCGCCTACAACCTGATGTCGTTCAACGGGGGGCGCGGCGTCCTGCCCGGCGGCGTGCCCGGCGTGGCGCCCGCCAAGGTCGTCGTCATCGGCGGCGGCGTGTCCGGCCTCAACGCCGCGCAGATCGCCGTCGGCATGGGCGCGGACGTCACCGTCCTGGACGTCGACGTGGACCGGCTGCGCGAGATCGACGCCGTCTACCAGGGCCGCCTGCGGACGCTGGTGTCCAGCGCGTACACGGTCGAGCAGCAGGCCCTCGCCGCCGACCTCGTCATCGGCGCCGTGCTCATCCCGGGCGCGCGGGCGCCCAAGCTGATCTCCAACGAGCTCGTGGCCCGGATGAAGAGCGGCTCGGTGCTGGTGGACATCGCCATCGACCAGGGCGGCTGCTTCGAGGACTCCCGTCCCACCACGCACGCCGACCCCACCTACCGGGTGCACGGCTCGACGTTCTACTGCGTCGCGAACATGCCCGGTTCCGTCCCCAACACCTCCACCTACGCCCTGACCGGCGTGACGCTCCCCTACGCCGTCCAGATCGCCGACCTGGGCTGGCGGCAGGCCCTGCGCGCCGACGCCGCCCTCGCCCGCGGCCTCAACGTCCACGCCGGCACGCTGGTCTACGACCACGTCGCCGAGGCCCACGGCCTGCCCTGCACCCCTCTCACCTCGATCCTCGACTGACGCCCTCCCCCGTCCTCTCACCGTTCCGGGGGGTTCTTCGAAGGCGGCCCGCCGGGTAGACAGGCGGGCATGGGTGAACTGATCTTGGTGCGGCACGGCGAGACCGAGTGGAGCCGGGCGCGGCGGCACACGGGGCGGACGGACCTCCCGCTGACCCCCCGGGGCGAGGAGCAGGCCCGCGCGCTGCGCGGCGCGCTGGCGGGGCGGACCTTCGCGCGGACGCTGGTCAGCCCGGCGGAGCGGGCGCGGCGGACCGCCGAGCTCGCCGGGATGCGGACGGACGAGATCGACCCCGACCTGTGGGAGTGGGACTACGGCGGCTACGAGGGCGTCAGCACCCGGGCGATCCGCGAGGAGCGGCCGGGCTGGTTCCTGTGGGACGACGGCGTGGTCCCGGGCGACGCCGACCATCCGGGCGAGACCGTCGAGCAGGTCGGCGCGCGGGCGGACGCGGTCCTCGCGCGGGCGCGGCCGCTGCTGGCCGGGGGCGACGTCGCGCTGGTCGCGCACGGCCACGTCCTGCGGGTGCTGACGGCACGGTGGCTGGGCCTGGAGCCCGCGCGCGGGCGGCTGTTCGCGCTCGACACCGGGACCGTGTCGGCCCTCGGCTCCGAGCACGACCGGCCGGTCGTCAGCGCGTGGAACGTGCCCGCACCCTGAGGCCTCCCACCGCATAAGGTACCTGTTGGGGGATGTCCCCCAGGGGTACCCAGGGCGAGCGCCCCCGACGGATTGCGAGGACGGAGATGGCGACCAGCGAGACCCCCACCCGCGGGTACACCGCCACGAAGGACCAGCTGCAGACGCGGCTCGCCCGCATCGAGGGCCAGGTGCGCGGCATCGACCGGATGGTCGAGGAGGACCGCTACTGCATCGACATCCTCACCCAGATCAGCGCCGTCCAGGCGGCGCTGGACAAGGTGGCGCTCGGCCTGCTGGACGGGCACGTCCGGCACTGCGTGGCCGAGGGCGCCGAGGAGGGCAAGGGCGAGGCGATGTCGACCGAGCTGATGGCGGCCGTCGGGCGGCTCATGCGCCGCGGCTGAGGCGCCCGCCCGGGCGGCCGCCCTCGGGGTCCCGCTCCCGCGGGTCCTCCGGCTCCGCGCGCTCCATGGTCTCGACGAGCACGCGCCAGCCGTGCAGGAACGGCGCCCGCTCCTCGGGTGCGAGCGTCTCCAGCGTGACCCGCAGCGGCCGCAGCCGCCGCCAGGCGAACCGCTCGGTCGCCTCGCGGTGCCGCTCGCTCAGGCTGATGATCATCCGCCGGCGGTCCCGCTCGTCCGGGCGCCGCTCGACGAAGCCGCCCCGCTCCAGTTCCCCGACCAGCTGGCTGACCGTGGCCGGACTCAGCGCCATGTGCCCGGCGAGCACGCCGACGGGGACCGGGCCGTGCAGCACCAGCTGCATCAGCGCCGGGACGTGCCGGGGGCCGAGCCCCGCCGCCCGCACCTCGCCGATGAGCTCCTCGGCGTCCTCGCGGCCGCCCTTCAGACCGCGGACGAGCCGGCCCAGGAGCTGGATCATCGTCTCCAGGTCGGCGTCGACCGACGCGTCGGCACCGAACCCTTCCTCGGACATACCTTGAAGTTCAACACATTTCGTGATGCACTGCAAAATATTGAACTTCAAGGCGTTTCGCGCCTTGACCGGCGGGGGCACGGGGCAACTGTCGGAGCCGCGGTGGGACTCGACGCGAGGGGGCCGCACCATGACCGAAAGCCCGGCCGCGAAAGTGGCGCCACCCGGCGGCGCCGGCGGCGGCGAACGGCTCGACCGGCAGACGATCGTCCTCGGCCTGGTCATCGTGTCGGGCACCCTCATGGCGATCCTCGACACCACGATCGTCAACGTCGCGCTGGAGACGCTCGGCCGCGACTTCGACACCGGACTGTCGACGATCCAGTGGGTCATCACCGGCTACATGCTGGCGATGGGCACCGTCATCCCGCTCACCGGCTGGGCCGTCGACCGGTTCGGCGGGCGCCGCGTGTGGATGACCTCCATCGTGCTCTTCGTCCTCGGGTCGGCCCTGTCGGGCGCGGCCTGGAACATCGAGTCGCTGATCGTCTTCCGGGTCGTGCAGGGGCTCGGCGGCGGCATGCTCATGCCGACCGGCATGGCCATCCTGACGATGGCGGCCGGGCCGCGCCGGATGGGCCGCATCATGAGCATCGTCGGCGTCCCGATGCTGCTCGGGCCCGTGCTCGGCCCCGTCATCGGCGGGTGGCTGGTCCAGGACGTCGACTGGCGCTGGATCTTCTTCGTCAACCTGCCCGTCGGCGCGCTCGCCTTCGCGCTCGCGTGGTGGAAGGTGCCGCACGGCCGGGGGGAGCACGCGGCGCCCGGGATCGACCTGCGCGGGCTGCTCCTGCTGCCGCCCGGGTTCGTCCTGCTCATCTACGGCCTGTCCACCGCGAGCAGCGGCGGCGGCTTCGGCCGCCCGGCCACGATCGCCTGGCTGGCCGGCGGCGTGGCCCTGGTCGCCCTGTTCGCGCTGCACAGCCTCCAGCGCCGCGAGCGCGCGCTGATCGACGTGCGGCTGTTCGCCGACCGGACGTTCGCGACCGCGGCCGCCGCGGTGTTCTTCGTCGGCATCGCGCTGATGGGATCGATGCTGCTGATCCCGCTGTACTACCAGATCGCCCGCGGCGAGGGGGCGCTCGCGGCGGGCCTGCTGCTCGCCCCCCAGGGCCTCGGCGCCGCGACCGCGATGCCGCTCGCCGGGGTGGTCACCGACAAGCTCGGCGCCGGGCGGATCGTCCCGGTCGGCATCGTCGTCCTGGTGCTCGGCACCATCCCGTTCGCGACGGTCGGCGCGGACACCCCCTACTGGCTGCTCGGCGGCGCCCTCTACGTGCGGGGCCTCGGGCTCGGCTGCACGATGATGCCCACGATGTCGGCGGCGCTGACGACGCTGGGCCGGGCGGTCGTCCCGCGCGCCAGCAGCACGCTGAACATCATCGTCCAGCTCGGCGGGTCGGTCGGCACGGCGCTGCTCGCCGTCGTCCTGTCCCGGCAGATCAGCGACCGCATCCCGCAGGCGGCCGGCGGCGGGGGCGGCGCCACCAGCGGCATGGGGCAGATCCCCGAGCGGGTCCGCGAGCAGTTCGCGCCCAAGCTGGCCGACGCGTTCGCGCACACGTTCTGGGTCGCGCTCGTCCTTACCGCCGTGCTGATCGTGCCCGCGCTGCTCCTCCCCCGTCACGGCGCCCGCGACCACGACTCCGTCCCGGACGCTCCCCCCATGGGGTGATTCAGGAGGCGATCGACCAGGTGGCCTGGCCCGTCTCGCGCTCGCGCGTAAGGCGCCGGGCCCGCCGCGCGTCCGGCGAGTACCGGAACCGCTCCGGGACGACCTGCGTGGTCCGGTAGAGGCCCTTCAGCGTCACGGTCGCGGCCAGGTCGGAGGTCGGCAGCCCGGGCAGCCCGTACATGCGGCGCGCCCAGCGCGGCAGCGTCGACACGACCAGCACGCCGAGGCCGGGCGCGGCGAGCTTGAGCGGCAGCAGCGGCCGCGGCACGGCGGGGCTGAACATGCGGCGCAGCCCCTCGCGCGCCTCCCGGCAGGCGAAGATCTGCCGCCGCATGCCCTCGTAGTAGTCGCGCATGTCCGCGACGGTGGCCGGCACGTCCGCCGGGTCGAGGCCGACGACCGCGGCCGCGCGGCGCTGCTCGTCCACGAACGCGTCGGCGTCGCGGGCGGTCAGCGGCACCCCGGCGCGGCGGGCCACGTCCAGGTAGGAGTCGACCTCGCCCATGTGGACCCACAGCAGGTTCTCGGGGTCGTCGACCGGGAACGTCTCGCCGGTGCGCATGTCGAGGCCGGTCAGCTTGGAGTGCAGCAGGCGGACGCGGCGGCCCACCCGCTCGACCTCCTCGTGCGTGCCGTAGGTGCGGACGCGGACGAACTCGACCGTCCGGACGAGCCGCGCCCACGCCGCGGCGGGGTCCATGAGCTCGGAGTTCTGCGCGGTGCCCCACATCGTGCGCGGATGCAGGGCCTGGAGCAGCAGCGCCCGGATCCCGCCGACGATCAGCACGGGCTCGCCCATGACATGCCAGGTCACCGACCCCGGCCCGAACAGGCCGTGGTCCGGCCTCTCCTCGCTGGCCTCGCGCATCCCGACCGCCTTCCGCCGTCGCGGCCGGGCGCGCCGCCGGGCCGCGTAATCGAAGGCTTACCCTGCCATGACGGCCGTCACACGATCAATCCCGGTCGTCCTCCGCGATCGCCTCGTCCTGCTCCCCGGGCTCGGTCTGCTCGGTGATCCAGGCGAGGTAGTCCATGCTGCCCGCCACCACCGGCGTCGCGATGATCTCCGGGGTGTCGTAGGAGTGCCCCTCGGTGATCAGGGAGGCCAGCTCGTCGAACCGGTCGGCGGAGGTCTTGAACAGCACCATCCACTCCTCGGCCGACTCGATCTCCCCCTCCCACCAGTAGGTGCTGGCGATCGGCCCCACCAGCTGCGCGCAGGCCGCGAGCCGCTCGGCGACCGCCGAGCGGGCCAGCTCGGCCGCCTCCGCGCGGGAGTCGGTCGTGGTCGTCACCTGCACGTATGAGTGCGCCATGGCACGACTCCTTCCCGCTCGCCGGGTGGGCACGCCCCCGGGTAGGCAAGTGTCAACGGGCCGGACGGACGACGAGCGCGCTGCCGCCGCCCCGCCGTGTCGGCTCGGCGACCGCCTGGACGAGCCCGGGCCGCAGGAACTCCAGCCCGGTCGCGGCGCCGATCACGCCCCGCGGCGGACCGGGGAACAGCTCCAGCCGGTGCCCGCGGGCGGCGAGGTCGCGGCCGTACCGGTCGATGAACGCCTGCTCGGCGAAGACCTGCGGGGTGTTGCGCTGCGTGGCGCGCGGCGCGGCGAGCGCGGCGGGCAGGTCCATGCCGAGGTCGATGCGGTTCACCAGGATCTGCAGCACGGTGGTGATGATCGTCGAGCCGCCGGGCGTGCCGACGGCGAGCCGCGGGCGCCCGTCCACGAGCACCAGGGTCGGCGCCATGCTGCTGCGCGGCCGCTTGTGCGGGCCGGGCAGGTTCGGGTCGGGAGCCTGGCCGGGCGCCGGCGGCTGGAAGGAGAAGTCGGTCAGCTCGTTGTTCAGCAGGAACCCGCGCCCCGGCACGGTGATGCCGCTGCCCCCGAACTGCTCGATCGACAGCGTGTAGGACACGACGTTCCCCCACTTGTCGGCGACGACGAGGTGGGTGGTCTGCGGGCCCTCGAACGCCAGCGCCCTGGTCTGGGTGCCCGGCGGGACGCACGGCTCGTAGCGGCCGTCGGGCGAGCCGGGGGCGACCGGCGCGGCCGCCGCCTGGTCCGGCCTGATCTGGCAGGCGCGCTCGCGGGCGAACCCGGAGGACAGCAGCTCCTCCAGCGGCACGTCCACCTTGTCGGCGTCGCCGACGTAGCGGCCGCGGTCGGCGTAGGCGAGCTTGGACGCCTCCAGGTAGTAGTGCAGGGCCGTGACGGGGTCGCGCGGGTCGAGCCGGAAGTTGCCGAGGATGTTGAGCGCCTCGCCGACCGTGGAGCCCCCGGACGACGACGGCGGCATGCCGTACACGTCCGTCCCCCGGTAGGGGACGTGGGTGGGCTTGCGCGGCACCGCCCGGTAGGTGTCGAGGTCGCCGCGCTCCATCAGGCCCGGGCGGACCTCGCGGGTCGCCTTCGGGTCCACCGGCGGCCGGGCGACCGTCCTGACGATCTCCTTGCCGAGCCCGCCCTCGTAGAACCAGCCGGTGCCGCGCCTCGCCAGCTCCCGGTAGGTGCCGGCGAGGTCGGGGTTGCGGAACACCGAGCCGACCTCGGGCACCTTCCCGCCGGGCAGGAACAGCTCGCGGGTCGGGACGATGTCGCGGAAGCGCGCCTCGTTCACCGCGGTCTGGTCGTGGAACTCCTGGTCGACGACGAAGCCGCGGTCCGCGACCCTGATCGCCGGGCGCAGCAGGGCGCCGAGGTCGCGGCTGCCGAACCGGCGCAGGGCGAGGTCCCACTGGGCGAGCGTGCCGGGCACGCCGACGCTCAGGCCGCTGGTGACGGCCTGGTCGAACGGCAGCGGCTTGCCCGTCGCGGGGTCGAGGAAGGAGTCCTGGCGCATCCGCCGCGGCGCGAACTCGCGGCCGTCGAGCGCGTACACGCGGCGCGTCCTGGCGTCGTAGTACGTGATGAAGCCGCCGCCGCCGATGGCCGACACGTACGGCTCGGTGACCCCGAGCGTCGCGGCGGACGCGACCGCCGCGTCCATCGCGTTGCCGCCTCGCTTGAGGACCTCCAGCGCCGTCCGGCTGGCCTCCGGGTCGACGGTGGAGACCGCGCCGCCGAATCCGGTCGCGACCGCCTGCTTGGCCGGCGGGGCCGGCGCGGGCCTCGGGACGGGCGCGGCGCCCGCCGCGGCGGGGACGGTGAGGGACGCGGCGGTCGCCAGGGCGGCCACGGCGGCCGTGCGGCGGCGGATCCGCGATCGTCCCGGCGGCGCCGGCGGGCGAGGCGGGGACGTGTGCGAGGGCGACGGGGAGCGCAACACCGGACCTCCAGACGAACGCGGCGCCCCTACGGTGCCATCGATCTTCGGCCCGCGCCAGCGTCCGCACCGGCCGACCCCGGTCGCGCCCGGTCCCGGAAGGCCGCGCGCAACAAAGATCATTAAGCGCTTTCTCCATTGGAAATGAGGCGTATTCGCTCGGAACGCTCCACCAGAAAGGGATTCGGTCTCCCTGTGCCGAGCGTGAGGGATCCGCTGCGACACGTCGCCGACCTGCGGGGGTTGGCAGGATCCGACAACCGCCTGACCACACTAATCACCCACAAAACGTTGCTATTTTGCCCATACTTGGTGAATTCTTAGGGACTTCAGCAAGCCGTCACCTCGCGAACAGCGGCGCGGGTTCAGGCCTGGGGGATCACCTATGACCTTGGACATGCGCATGCGCAACAACATGTTCCGCCGGCTGCCGGTCGAGCAGGCGACCGGCCGGCTCTACGGCGGCCGGCACCGGCTCCGCGTGGTGTACCGGACCCGCGACCTCGTCGTGCTCGGCCTCGGCGTCATGATCGGATCCGGCATCTTCAAGATCGCCGGCGAGCAGGCGTCCTCCACGGCGGGGCCCGGCGTGCTCGTGTCGTTCCTCATCGCGGGCGGGGTGTGCGTGCTGGCGGCGCTCGCCTTCGCCGAGCTCTCCTCGATCATCCCGGTCGCGGGCAGCGCGTACTCCTTCGCCTACGTCGCGTTCGGCGAGATCTGGGCGTGGGTCGTCGGCTGGGCCCTGATCATGGAGCTGCTGCTGGCCGCGTCGGTGCTCGCCCGGGTGTGGTCCCTCTACGCGACGCAGGCGCTGCACGACTTCGGGGTGCCGATCCCGAGCGGGCTCGGCGACCTGATCGGCCAGCAGAAGGGGCCGGACGTGTTCGCGCTCGGCATCCTGCTGCTGGTCGTCCTGATGCTCGCCGGCGGCAGCCGGATGAGCCTGAAGACGCTGTGGTTCATGGTGCTGGCCAAGGTCATCGTGATCGGGCTCGTCATCGCGACCGCGCTGAAGTTCTTCCACCCCGGCAACCTCACCCCCTTCCTGCCGCCCTCGCAGCCCGCGCCCGCGGGCGACAAGACGGTGCTGGACGCCGTGCTCGGCGCCGTCGGCGGCGGCACCCCGCACGTGTTCGGGACCTGGGGCATGCTCGCGGCGGCGCCCGCGATCGCCTTCGCCTACATCGGGTTCGACCTGATCGCGACGGCCTCGGAGGAGACCGACGACGCGCCCCGCAAGGTCCCGCGCGGGATCATCACCGCCCTGGTCACCGCGATCGTGCTGTACGTGGCCGTGGCGTTCGCGCTGGTCGGCATGATGGGGATGGACGGCATCGCCAAGCTCAACCCCGACAAGCTGCTGCTCGCCGCGGCCTTCGACTCGGTCGGCGCGGGCGCGATGGGCAAGATCGTCGACGTGGGCGCGATGCTCGCGCTGACCACCGTGATCCTGGTGCTGATGATCAGCCTGACCCGGGTGGTGTTCTCCATCTCGCGCGACGGCCTGCTGCCGCGCCCCCTGGCCGCGATGAGCCGCTACAAGGTGCCGTCCCGCGCCACGCTCGTCGCCGGCGGCGCGGCGATCGTCATGTCGCAGACGGTCGACGTGCTCACGCTGGAGCAGCTCGTCGTGATCGGCACCCTGTTCGCGTTCCTGTTCGTCGCGGCGGCGGTGCTGGCGCTGCGCCGCTCCCGGCCCGACCTGCACCGCCCCTTCCGGATGCCGGCGGCGCCGCTGGTCGTCCTCGTGGCGATCGTCGCGGTGGGCTGGCTGATGCTGAACCTGAACGTCCAGACCTGGGGGTACTTCGCCGTCTGGATGGGCGTCGGGCTCGTCCTCTACCTGGTCTACGGGCGCCGCAAGAGCCAGATGAAGCTCCTCCTGGACGCGCCGCCCGAGCGCCCGCCCGCCGCGCGGCTGGCCCCGGCCCCGCCGCCCGGCATGGCGCCCCCGCCCGGTATGACACCCCAGCCCGGCATGGCACCGTCTCCGCACATGGCGCCTCCGCCCGGCCCGCGGGACGTCCACTCCTCCCCCGGGCCCTACGGGACCGGGACCTGGCCCGCCGAACGGCGCCCCGGAGCGCCCGAGAGCCCCTACCCGACCGGCCGGTACTCGACGGGACGGCAGCCGGGCGGCCAGTTCGCCCGCGACCCCCGCCATCCCGGCGAGCGCGCCCCGGAGCGGTACCCCTCCGCCCGCTCCGACGATCCGTACACCCTCGATCCGTACACGCTCGATCCGGGCACCTCGGACCCGTACGGCCCGCAGGGCGGGAGCGGTCAGAGCGGGGAGCACCAGGAGCCGCCGCACGGCGGCCGCCACCGCCGCTGAGGCCGCACCGCAGAACTTCTGTTTTGTGAAGTTCCGCCCAAACCCGGCCCGCTGAACGACGGGCCCGCCGAACGACTCAGGGCGCCGCCCCCTCCCCGGGGCGGCGCCCTCGTCTCGTCTCCGGAGGAAGGGACTGGACAGCGGACCCCGCCCGGGTTATGTTCTTCTCATACAGAGATGAACTCAACTTGAGACTTACTCAATCCGAGATCGACGGGAGGCGGGCGGATGGGCCCGGAGCCGAGGCGCGACGAGAGCGACTTCCTCGCGAACTACGACCCGCGCGACTACGACCCGGTCGCCGTGACGGTGGACGTGGTCGCCCTCACCATCCGCGACGGCGCCCTCCACGTCCTGCTCGTGCGGCGGGGGAACGCCCCCTACGAGGGGATGTGGGCGCTGCCCGGCGGCTTCGTCCAGGCGGGCGGCCCGCTCCAGGGAACCGACGCCGAGGACCTGCCCGACGCGGCCGTCCGGGAGCTGGCCGAGGAGACCGGGCTCAGCGCCAAGGGCGGCGCGCTCGGCCGGGTCCACCTGGAGCAGCTCGGGACCTACGGCTCCCCCGGCCGCGACCCGCGGATGCGCGTCATCTCCGTCGCCTACCTGGCGTTCGCGCCCGAACTGCCGGACCCCGAGGCGGGCGGCGACGCGGCCGACGCCGCGTGGTCGCCGGTGGACGCGCTGGGCCTGGCCGACTCGGGGCGCCAGCGCCCCGGCACCACCCGCCGGCTGGCGTTCGACCACGCGCGGATCCTGTCGGACGGGCTGGAGCGGGCCCGCGGGAAGCTGGAGTACACCCCGCTCGCCACGGCGTTCTGCGACGGCGAGTTCACCATCCCCGAACTGCGCTCGGTGTACGAGGCGGTGTGGGGCGAGGAGCTGCACGCCGGAAACTTCCACCGCAAGGTCCTGTCCGTCCCGGGGTTCGTGGAGAGCACCGGCGCCACGTCCGACCGCGGCGGCCGCCGGGGCGGCCCGCGGCCCCGCCTCTACCGCGCGGGCGACGCCCGGCTCCTGCACCCGGCCCTGCTGCGGCCCAGCAGGGAGGAGGAGATCAGATGAGCGAAGCGAACCGGGGGGTGT
>NZ_JBEZJP010000018.1:0-39447 GCF_040653175.1 Actinomadura sp. NPDC048032 | reverse complement strand
GTGGTGGCGCGCCCGCCGTTCCAGAGCCGCCGGGCGGCGACGCGACCGTCGTTCACTCGTGAGAGGCGGCGGGGCGCCGCCCTGCCGCCCCGTCGCGGGCGGTGCCGATCAGGCGGCGCCCGTCGCCCGCCGCCGCGCCGCGAGCGCGATCCCGCCGCCGGCGAGGACCGTGGCGACACCCCCCGCGGCGAGCGCGGAGTCCATGCCGGTGGAGGTTCCGCCCGCGCCCGTCTCCACGCCGCCGGTCGGAATGACCCGGAGCTTGCGCAGGAACTTGACGTCGATGAACCCGTGCCGGAGCTGGACCGGGACGTTCCCGCGGATCTCGGTGAACCCCTTGGTCTTGCAGTCGGCCCACGGCTTGTCGTGGAACTTCAGGACGCCCACGACCTTCGAATGCACGTTGGGCAGTTCGTGCACGTTGAGTCCGTGCCGCGCCGTGACCAGGTACTCGCAGAGCTGGGTGTCGGTCTGCGCCTCCGCCGCCCCAGCCCCGATCACGACGAACGCCCCGGCTGCCGCCCCCGCGGCGGCCACGGCCATCGCTCTTCGCACGCTCATCCTTCTCCCCTTGATCGTTCCCCCTGGTGGGCGAGGTCGCCCACCTCGGAGGGACCGATACCCGACGAAGATCAAGAAGAGCCATGGAGACGACAAAACAATGGAGTCGCCAGATTGGCGTCCATTCACTGCAAAAGGCTTTTAGTTGGACATTTTTCTAGACGTCGCGGTCGTGCCGCCGCGCAGGAACCACGAGGCGAGGAGGCCGCCGAGCAGCCCGAAGAGGTGGCCCTGCCACGAGATGGTGGGGTCGCTCGGCAGGACGCCGAGCAGCATCGTCCCGTAGACGGCGACGACGGCGACCGCGATGGCGATGTCGGGCAGCCGCCGCTCGAAGATCCCGCGTCCCACCAGGTAGCCGAAGAACCCGAAGATCAGGATGCTGGACCCGAGGGTGTTGGCGGAGCTGAGGAACCACACCCCGAGCCCGCCGACCACGATGATGATCAGGCTGGCGGCGAGGAACCTGGCGATGCCGCGCGCCGCCGCGGCGAACCCGAGGATCAGGAACGGGACCGTGTTGGCCGTCAGGTGCCCGAAGCCGGCGTGCATGAAGGGCGCGGTGAAGATGTCCGGCAGGTCGTTCACGTCGCGCGGCTGGATCCCGAACCGGTCGAGCCAGCCGTTCGTCGTGTAGTCGAACGCCTCCAGAACCCACATCGCGGCGGTCACCGTGAGGATCAGCACCGCCGACGCCAGGGCCCGGGCGCCGTGTTTCGCCAGGCCCTCGGAACGTTGCCGGTCGGGGGTAAAGCTCATGTCAGCCACCGTAAAGTCTCTGCGTCCCTGACTCCCCCAACGGACGGGACGGGCAGAAGGTGCCGGTGGCGTTCTAGGCGGCCGACGCGTGCTCCGACTCGGAGGCGTCGCCCCGTACCACGATCACCGGCAGCGGCCGCCGCGCCGGGGCGTCGGCCGTCCGGCGCAGGTAGCGCCGCTCCTCGGGGGTCGTCCCGCCCCAGATGCCGTCGGGCTCCCCCACCCGCAGCGCCCACGCGAGGCAGTCGGCCCGCACGGGGCAGTGGGAACAGATCTCCTTGGCCGCGTCCTCCTGTGCCTGGAGCACGGGCGCGGAGTAGCCGATCGGGAAGAACAGGTCAGGATCCGCGCCGCGGCAGATGGCGTGGTCGGTCCAGTGTTCCTCGTTCTCGTTGTTGTGCATTGACTTCTCCCTGCGCGGCGATGAGACCGCCGTCCGAGCCGGGGGGTCTCCACTCAGCGTAGTACTACACACCGTAGTACTACAAGACATGGGCGAACGCTGCAACTTAGCGTCCCGATAGCCTTGAAGGCGTGCAGAGTGATCAAGAAGTGACCTTCCGCGAGGCGACGTTGGACGATCTCCCCGAGATCGTCCGGCTCCTCGCCGACGATCCCCTGGGATCAACCCGCGAAACACCGGGTGAGGAGATACCGGAGGCCTACTTCAGAGCGTTCGCCGCGATCGAGAAGGACCCCAACAACAGCCTGGTCGTCGCCGAGGTGGCGGGGGCGGTCGCCGGCACGCTCCAGCTCACCTTCATCCCCGGCCTCACCTACACCGGCTCCGAGCGCGCCCAGATCGAGGGCGTCCGCGTCGCCGCCGAGCAGCGCGGCGCCGGGCTGGGCCAGCTGATGATCACATGGGCCATCGACCGGGCCCGCGCCCGCGGCTGCCGCGTGGTGCAGCTCACCACCGACCGCCAGCGCCCCGACGCGATCCGCTTCTACCAGAAGATCGGCTTCCGCCCGTCCCACATGGGGATGAAGTACCACCTCGCCTGAGCCGCACCCGGCGGGCGCCGCCGGGTCACGGGACGAGGGCGTCCCGCCACCGGGCCGTGTCGGTGTACTGGTGCAGCCAGGAGATCCTGCCCTCGGTGACGCGCCAGAGATGCGCGAACTCCGCCTCGAACGAACGGCCCGTCGCCCTGGCCGTCCCGCGGTACCGTCCCGTCACCACGACCAGCCCGTCTCCGGTCTCGTGCCAGGTCTCGGCATGGGGAGCCGTGTCGAACTCAGCGAAGATCGCCCCCCACACCCGAGCGAGGGTCTCCTCGGGGCCCCGGAAGTCGCCGCCCGCACCGCACGGCAGCCCCGGCGCCGTGTGCGCCTCGAACTCCGGATGGAGGAGGGCGAGGATCGCCGTCCCGTCGGCCGCCTGGGTCGCGGTGTAGAAACCCCTGACGATCTCGCAAGCCGACATGGCCGCTCCTTTTTTAGAGTCTGTGTTCTAGAATGACCTCACTACTATCATCCGGGAGGCGCGCGTGGGAAGACCGGCCAAGTTCGACGAGGACCGGATCCTCGACGCGGCGCTCGCGGTGACCGCCGAGGGCGGGCCCCCCGCCGCGACCATCGCCGCCATCGCCGAGCGGCTCGGCGCCCCGTCCGGCTCGCTCTACCACCGCTTCGGGTCGCGCGACCTACTGCTCGCCACCCTGTGGACCCGCTGCGTCCGCCGCTTCCAGGACGGCTTCGTCGCGGCCCTGGACGCGGACGACGCCGAGGCGGCCGCCCTGCACACGCCCCGCTGGTGCCGCGAGCGCCCCGCCGAGGCCGCCGTGCTGCTCCTGCACCGCCGCCGCGACCTCGCCGCCGCCTGGCCCGCCGAACTCGCCGCACCCCTCGACGCCCTGAACGCCCGGGCCGCGGGCGCGCTGAGCGCGTTCGCCCGGCGCCGCGGCGTCGACCGCGAGCGCGTGGTCTTCGCCACGGTCGACGTCCCCTACGGCGCCGTCCGCCGGCACCTGCTCGACCACCGGCCCCCGCCGACGAAGGTCGACGAGCTGATCGTCACCACCTGCCGCGCGGTCCTGGTCCCGTAGGGGACGAGGAGTTTTCGGCCGTTGTTCACTTTGACGTGGAATGCTGGCTATCTGGGTGTGCACCCGATTTGTCGCCCTTCCCTGAGGAGCAGCGCGTGGCCGAGCGGCATCTGGAGATCGAGCAGAAGTACGACGCCCCGGCCGGGTTCGTCCTGCCGGAACTGGACGGGCTCGCGGGCGTGGCGTCGGTCGGGGAGCCCGAGGTCCGGGAGCTGCACGCCACCTACTTCGACACCGCGGACCTGCGCCTGGCGGCCAACCGGATCACGCTGCGCCGGCGGCGGGGCGGGCCGGACGCGGGCTGGCACCTGAAGATGCCGGCCGGGCGGGACGGGGACGGCAAGCACGAGTTCCGGGCGCCCCTCGGCCGCCCCCTGCTCGTCCCGGCGCGCCTGGCCGGGCTCGTCGCCGCGCACACCCGCGGGGCGGAGCTGCGCCCCGTCGCGACCCTGGAGACCCGCCGGACGGTCGTGCGCCTGCTCGGCACGGACGGCGAGGCCCTCGCGGAGGTCGCCGACGACCTGGTGACCGGGCGCGGGCGGGAGGCCGACCCCGAGCGCTGGCGGGAGATCGAGGTCGAGCTCGGCACCGGGACGCCGGAGCTGCTGAAGGCCGCGGGCAAGCGCCTGCGCAAGGCAGGCGCGAAGAGGTCCAAGTCGGCGTCCAAGCTCGCGCGGCTGCTCGGGGACGGCGTCGCGCCGTCGGAGGCGGCGCGGCAGCGGGCCGCGGCCCGGTCGCGGATCACGGAGGCGACCAGCAACGGAAAGGCCCCCTCGATCACGACGGGGGAGGTCGTGCTGGCCTATCTCGCCGAGCAGGTCGAGTCGATCCTGCGGTTCGACCCCGGAGCGCGGCTGGGCGAGGACGACGCCGTCCACCGCATGCGCGTGGCCGTGCGCAGGACGAGGAGCGTCCTGCGCAGCTACCGGCCCGTCCTGGACGCGGAGCGGACCGCGCCGCTCGGGCCCGAGCTGCGGTGGGTCGCGCAGGCCCTCGGCGAGGTCCGCGACCTGGAGGTGCTCCGGGCCCGCTTCGCGGACGCGCCGCCCTTCCTGCAGGACGACCTGGAGCGGCACGAGCGGGCCGCGTACCGGCACCTCAACGCCGCCCTGAGGGACGCGCGGTACTTCGCGCTGCTCGACGGGCTCGACAGGCTGATCGCCGACCCGCCGCTGGCGGCCGTGGCCGGCAAGAAGGCCCGCAAGGAGCTCCCCGCGCTCGTCACGCGGGCCTGGGACCGGATGGCCGGGGACTACGCGTCGATCAAGACGTCCGCCGACCCCGACCTCGCCCGCCACGAGACGCGCAAGGCGGCCAAGCGCGCCCGGTACGCGGCCGAGCTGGCGGTTCCCGTGCTGGGCGCGGCGGCCAAGCGGGTGGTCAAGGACACCAAGCGCATCCAGGAGGTCCTCGGCGCCCACCAGGACGCCGTGATCGCGATGGAGCACCTGGAACGGGCCGCCGCCCGCGCCCGCACGACCGCGGACGCCTTCGCGGTCGGCGTCCTCTACGGCGGGGAGCGGGCGGAGGCGGAGAAGGCCCGCGACCTCCTGGCGACCACCTGGTCACGGACGCTGGGCCCCTCGTTCTGACGGGCCGGCGTCCGCGCCGTCCCCGTTCCCCCGAGTCCACGTCTGCCCTAGTCCACGATGCAGCCGGCGCTCAGATTGGCGATCACTCCCGTCATCGTCCGGGCGCGGTCCGAGGCGGCGAACGCCGCGTACTCGGCCACATCCTCGGGCGTCGGCAGGCGCCCGAGCAGCGTCCCCCGCGCGGCGCCGGCGAGCCACTCGTCCGTGGTCGCGCCCGCGCGGCCGGCCATCTCCTCGAAGGCCCCGGTCACATGGGAGGCGCCGACCGACGCGGGGATCGCGTGGGGCCGGATGCAGACCACGCGCACCCCGTCGGGGCCGAGCTCGCCCGCCAGGATGCGGGAGAACGCCTCGACCGCGGCCGACGAGACGCCGTTGCCCAGGAAGCCGCGTCCCGTCAGGCGGGCGCCGGGGGTGGACATCGTGAGGACGACGCCCGAGCCCTGCTCCGCGAGGTGCGGAGCGGCGGCCTTCACGGTGGCGAACAGCGTGCGCAGGTACCCGTCGATCGGGGCCATGAACCGGTCGAGGTCGAGCTCCGCGAGCGGCGGCCCCTGCACGTGCGGGACGCCGACCGCGTTGACCAGGATGTCGAGGCGTCCGGCCCGCCCGGTCACCTCGTCCAGGTGCCGGCGCACGGCGTCCTCGTCCGCGGCGTCGACCAGGGCGGCCTCCGCCCGGCCGCCTCCGGCGGTGACGTCCCCCACCACGCGGTCCAGGGGGTCGCGGGTGCGTCCGGCGACGTGCACCCGGGCGCCTTCACGCGCGAAGGCACGCGCGATCGCTCCGCCGACGGTGCCTCCGCCGCCGTAGACGACGGCGACTTTCTTGTCCAAGGTGGTCACGGTTCAGTCCTCGTCTCGTGCGGGTTCGTCTCGTGTGCGGGTGTCGCCGAGCTCGCGCAGGACGTCCGACCATCCGGCACGGTGCGAGGTCCGGGCCTCCTCGTCCGGAAGCCCGACCTGATGGATCTCCACCACGGTCGCGCCGGGCGAGGGCCGGAAGGTGACCGTCACCACCGAGTCCCGGTGCCGGGTCGCGGGTGAGGACCAGGTGAACACCAGCCGCCGGGGCCGGTCGATCACCCGGTAGGTGCCGGAGTGCAGGATGGACGACTCGTCGTCGACCATGACGATGCGGAACGTTCCACCCTCGCGCGGGTCCGTTTCGGCCCGGGTCTCCCTGATGCCGGACGGTCTGAGCCACGAGCCGAGGCTCCGCGCGTCCAGCCAGGCGTCGAAGAGGACCTCGGGAGAGGCGGCGATCTCCCGCTGGACGGTCACCGAGTACGCGTTCGTCACGACGCCCCCTCCGCGGTGTCACGGCCGGTGTCACGGTCAGCGTCACGGCCGGTGTCACGGGCGGCCGCTTCGCGGTCGGCGACGAAGGCTTCGAGCGAGGCGAGCTGCTCGCTCCAGAACGCGCGGTAGTGCTCGATCCACGCTGCCGCCTCGGCGAGCGGCGCCGCGTTCAGGCTCAGGAAGTGCTCCCGCCCCCGCACGTTCCGCCGTACCAGCCCCGCCCCTTCGAGCGTCCGGATGTGCTTGGACGTGGAGTTCAGGGAGATCGGGAATGCTCCCGCGACGTCCGTCACCCGGGCGTCCGACTCGGCGAGCCGGGCCAGGATGGCGCGGCGGGTGGGGTCGGAGACCGCCGAGAAGACCGAATCGAGCAGGTCAGCAGAATATTCACCCATAAGGGTGAATGTACGGGTCGGCCCTACGCGACCGCAACCCGCGCGTTCGTCAGGCCCCCGCCGTCCGGGGCGTGTGGCGTTCGAGGGCGGCCAGCGCGCCGTCGGCGAGATGGGCGGTCCAGAACTCGGCCTTGTCGAGCTTCGTGTCGTCCGGGACCTTCTCGCCCAGCTTCCGGCAGAGGCCGGCGACGAGCTCGGAGACGATCTCGCCGTGCGTGCTCACCAGCGCGGGAGCGCCCGCCATGGACAGCAGCCGCTCCACGGCCTGGTCCGGATTGGTCTCGCCGACCGTGAACGCCGCCTCCGTCTCGACGGGCACGCGGACGCGCCGCGCGTAGGGCAGGACGGTCTCCAGGCACCGGGCGGTGGCCGAGCTGACGGTCCGCATGGGCCCGTAGGAGCGCAGCAGCCCGGCGAGGCCGGACGCCTCGGCGCGGCCGGCCTCGTCCAGCGGGCGCAGCTCGTCTGCCTCCCGCCACGCCTTCTTCTCCCCCGCGCGCGCGTGCCGCAGGATGACCAGCGGCGCGGTGGCGAGCGGGCCTCCCAGGAACTCGTGGAGCAGGTCGACGTCGTGCCGGTAGCTGAGCCGGTCCTCGGCCTCCTCCGCCGGCAGCCAGACCAGCTCGTCCACCTCGTCGTTCGGGGCGAACGCGCTCACCGCGACCGGGCGGGCGGCCCAGTACTCGACCCGCTTGGTCTGCTCACCGAGCGGATAGGTGACGGTCGAGAGGCGCCGCCCGAGGCGGGGGACGACGCCGGTCTCCTCCTCGACCTCGCGGACGGCGGCGCGCAGCACGTGCTCGCCCGGGTCGACCTTGCCCTTCGGGAACGACCAGTCGTCGTGACGGGGCCGGTGGATCAGCGCGAACTCCGGGCCGTCGCGCCACAGCAGCGCCCCCGCGGCCCTGATGGTCTCAGGCATCGATCGTCCTCCACCGGCGGCTCTTCACCAGGTGGGTCTGGATGTCCCGCAGGGTCTCGCCGGGACGGGCCTGGTTGCGCGTCCAGGTGCCCTCCGCGTCGAGCGTCCAGGCGTGGGTGTCCTCGGCCATGGCCCGGTCCATCAGCGCGAGCAGGTCGTCGCGCTGGGCCCGGTCGTTGACGGTGACGAGGGCCTCGACGCGGCGGTCCAGGTTGCGGTGCATCAGGTCGGCGCTGCCGAGCCACACCTCGGGTTCGCCGCCGTTCTCGAACGCGAACACGCGGGAGTGCTCCAGGAAGCGGCCGAGGACGCTGCGCACCCGGATCATGTCCGACAGGCCGGGCACGCCGGGACGCAGCGCGCAGATGCCGCGGACCCAGACGTCCACCGGGACCCCGGCCCGGGACGCCCGGTAGAGCGCGTCGATGATGACCTCGTCCACCAGCGCGTTGCACTTGATCCGGACGCGGGCGGGGTGCCCGGCACGCCGGTTGTCGATCTCGTGCTCGATCCGCTGGACGAGCCCGGAGCGCAGGCTGTTCGGCGCGACGAGCAGCCGGTGGTAGGAGCTCTGCCGCGAGTAGCCGGTGAGGTGGTTGAACAGGGCGCTGACGTCCTCGCCGACCTCGGGGTCGGCGGTGAGCAGCCCGAAGTCCTCGTACAGGCGCGCGGTCTTCGGGTGGTAGTTGCCGGTGCCGATGTGGCAGTAGCGGCGCAGGTGGCCCTCGGACTCCTGCCGGACGATCAGCGCGAGCTTGCAGTGCGTCTTCAGCCCGACGAACCCGTAGACGACATGGCAGCCGGCGGTCTCCAGCTTGCGCGCCCAGGCGATGTTGGCGCGCTCGTCGAACCGGGCCTTCAGCTCGACGACGACCACGACCTGCTTGCCGGCCTCGGCGGCGCTCATCAGCGCGTCCACGATCGGCGAGTCGCCGCTCGTCCGGTACAGGGTCTGCTTGATCGCCAGGACGCGCGGGTCGGACGCGGCGTCCTCGATCAGCCGCTGGACGGTGGTGGTGAACGAGTCGTAGGGGTGGTGGACGAGCACGTCGCGCTCACGGATGGCGCTGAAGATGCTCACGTCCTCCGGCAGCGCCTCCTTCGACGGGACGAAAGGGGGGTACTTCAGCTCCGGCCGGTCGAGGTCGGCGATGGCGGCGAGGCCGCCGAGGTCGAGCGGCCCGACCACGCGGTAGATCTGGCCCTCGTCCACCCCCAGCTCGGAGGTGAGCAGGTCCAGCACCCCCTCGGAGATCGACTCCTCGACCTCCAGCCGGACGACGGGGCCGAACCGGCGGCGCAGCAGCTCGCGTTCGAGCGCCTGCAGCAGGCCCTCGCTGATGTCGTCGTCGATCTCCAGGTCCTGGTTGCGGGTGACCCGGAACGCGTGGTGCTCGACGACCTCCATCCCGACGAACAGCTGCCCGAGGTGGGCCGCGATGACGTCCTCCAGCGGCGTGAACCGGTCGGGGGACGCCTCGATGAAGCGCGGCAGCAGCGGGGGCACCTTCACCCGGGCGAACATCGTGGCGTCGGTCTCCGGGTCGCGGACGATCACCGCGAGGTTCAGCGACAGGCCCGAGATGTAGGGGAACGGGTGCGCGGAGTCGACGACGAGCGGGGTGAGCACGGGGTAGATCCGGTCGCGGAAGAGCCGCCGCAGCCGCTCCTGCTCGGTCTCGGCCAGCTCGTCCCAGCGCAGGAGCTCGATGCCCTCCTCGCCGAGCGCGGGCAGGATCTCCTTGCGGAAGCACGACGCGTGCCGCTGCATCAGCTCGTGCGCGACCACGCCGGTGCGCGCCAGCACCTCGCGGGGCTGGCGGCCGCTGGCGGACTGGACGGCCAGGCCCGTCGCCATCCGGCGGGCGAGCCCGGCGACGCGGACCATGAAGAACTCGTCCAGGTTGCTGGAGAAGATCGACAGGAAGCGGACGCGTTCGAGCAGCGGCAGCCCCGGGTCCTCGGCGAGCTCCAGGACGCGCTGGTTGAACCTCAGCCAGCTCTCCTCGCGGTCGAGGAAGCGGTCGTCGGGCAGCGCCTCGGATTGCGGAGGGACATGTCCTGGATTGACGGTCATGCCAGAATTTTCCCCGATCTAGGTTAACGAAAGTCGAACGTGCGGGTTCCACCGAGGTATCCGATAGGTCGATCATTCCCGCGGTTCCCGCAGATCACTCCGTCCCGGCCGTCGCCGCCGAACGTGGCCGGGGGGTTGCAACGACCTGGCCACCAGGAGACCTTCACTGCGCGCCCCCGCGTGGGTAGAACGAAGACCGTGACTCCTCACGAGGCTTCGCCGCCCACGGTGTTCTGGCCGCGCTGCACCGCCGTCGACGGCTGCACCGGCCGGGCCGCGGGCGACCTGGGCGGCTGCCCCGCCCACCTGCGTCCCCGCGAGTTCGAGCGGTTCACGGGCGCGCTGCGCCCCGGAGCCGATCTCGACCTGCGCGGCGTCACCGTCCCGCCGTGGCTGCTGGACGGGGTCCTGGACGCCGTCACCGGGCCCGACGGGCGGCCCCACCTCGGCCGCGCCCGGTTCGACGGGGCCGTGCTCCCGGCGGACGTGGGAATGCGCGGCCTGTGCGTGGAGGGCGACAGCTCGTTCGACGGCGCCCGCTTCCTCGGCGGCGCGTCGTTCTACGACGCGCGGTTCTTCGGCAACGTCTCGTTCCGGGGGGCGCGCTTCGGGCGCAACGCGTCCTTCCACGAGGCCCGGTTCCACCGGCACGCCTCCTTCGAGGAGGCGGTGTTCACCGGCGACGCCCTCTTCGGCGAGACGCGGTGGCACGCCGACGCCGCCTTCCGCGGCGCGGTGCTCATGGGCGCGGCCTGCTTCGACCGCGCCCGGTTCGGGCGGGACGCGGCGATGCAGGGGGCCTGCTTCCGCGGCGACGTGTCGTTCCGGCGCGTCCAGGTGGCGCGCCATGCCCGCTTCGAGCGGGCGCGGTTCCGGCACGGCGCCTGGCTCGGGCCGCTGGCGGCCGGCGGCCGGATCGCGCTGTCGGACGCGACCGTGCACGGCGGGCTGCGGGTGCACGCGGCGGCGCGGCAGGTCATCGCCCGCGGCGCGATCGTCCACGGGGAGGCCGACTTCCGGCTCCGGCACGCCGAACTCGACCTGGAGGACGCGGTGTTCGAGGGCCCGGCCGCCGTCCGGGCGCTGGCGCACCCGATCCAGGGGCTCCCCGAGCCGCCCGCCGAGGCCGGCCCCTCCGGCGTCCGGCTCCTCTCGCTGCGCCGCGCCGACGCGACCCGGCTGCTGCTCGCCGACATCGACCTCAGCGGCTGCGGCTTCCTCGGGCTGCGGCGGCCGGACGCGTTGCGGATCTCGGGCGACTGCGCGTTCGCGACGGCGCCCGGCCGGCGCCGGCTGCGGCCGTGGCGCCGCCGCGACCGGGCCGTCCTCGCCGAGGACCTCGCCGGCGGCGCCGGCCGCGACGACCGGCTGCGCACGCTGTACCAGGAGCTGGCACGCGCCACCGCCGACTCCGACCGCGACCGCCTCGCCCGCGACTTCCGCTACAGCGCGCTGGAGATGCGGCGGCACGGCGAGCGCGACCCGTGGCGCCGCGCCGGCCTGCACCTTCTCTGGATCACCTGCGGATACGGCCTGCGCGCGGGACGCGCCGTGGCCTGGCTCGCGGTCATCGTCGCGCTGCTGTGCTGCGGCGCGTCACTCGTCCGCCACGACGACCGGACGCGGCACGACGACCGGACGGGCGGCGTCCGCGCCGCGCACATGGGCGCCCGCCACACATAAGCGCCCCCCGAGGTTCGCTAAAGGCGGGGGTTGTTTTGTCAGACCCACGCGTAATGATTGTTGTTATGAGCAGAGACACCCATCCGGGGGTGCAGTGCCCGCACTGCCAATCCCATCTCGCGCTCGTCCCCGTGACTGGAAACCCCGTGTCCGGAAACTCCGCCGCCGCACCCGTCCCCGTCCTGCCGATCGTGGCGAAGGAGGAATGGCAGCCTCCCCCCGTCGCCGAGGTGCTCGCCGTTTACGCCGGGCGCGCCAAGGACACCGTGACCGCGGCCCGCGGCGCCGCCAAGGTCCGCGAAAGCCTGAACCGCGCCAAGGCGGCCGCCGCGGGCCGCAAAGCCGCACAGAAAACCGCGCGCCGCACTCCCAGAAGCGCGTGATCACAACCCGGCCACTAACGCCGGGAAGGGACGGCACCGCGCCGGCACCGTCCCTTCCCCAATGACGTCAGCGCGGCTGGGAATCGGTCCATTCCGCGCCGATCAAGGCGGTCGAGTTCATCGTCCGCCCCGCCGGGACGCTCGCCCCGGCCGCCGGCGCCACCATGACGTTCATGCTGGCCAGCGCGGCGCCCGAGGCCAGATCAATGATCATTTCTTGCCTGATCACGCCCTGCCGCGTCTTCTCGTCCAGCGCGATGGCGTTCCCCGTCCGCCCCTGCGGATCGGTGACCTTCCCGAGCGACCGCACCGCCGGGAGCCCCGCCAGCATCCGGAACGCGGCCGCCCGCACCGCCGGCTTCACCGGCATCTCCATCACCAGGCCGCGCGCCACCGTGTAGAGCCACAGGTCCGACGCCATCGGCCGGTTCGACTCGGTGTCGTGGCCCTTGTACCAGCGCAGCAGCTCGGCCTTGAGCCGCTTCGGGTCGGACGGAAGCGCCCGCAGGTCCTTCATGGTCACGTTCCGGCCCAGCCAGAACACCTTGTCGCCGTCGACCAGCGCGGAGCCGCTGAAGCTGCGCGGACCGGGCGCGGTCTTCGCCGTGAACCCCTTCAGGCGGCCGTTGACGCCCGGAGCCACCGGAACCTGGACCTTGAAGGTCCCGGGCGACCCCGCGCGCCGCCAGGCCTCCTCGTCCGCCTTGGTCGCGGGCTTGGCCCCCAGCTCCTGCGCCGCGGCCCACGCCTTGCCGCCCGGCCTGCTCGGCGTCCAGCTCTCCGCCCTGCTCCTGACCGTGACGGCGTAACCGCCGCCGCCCTCGCCGACCGTGTACGTGGCGGACGACACCGTCACCTGGTGCCAGAAGGCCCGCATCGTCTCGGTCTGCCCGTCCGCCTTCTCGGCCGCCGCGAGCAGGACGGTCCTCGCGTCGAGCACCCGCTCGCCGCCTCCGCCCGTCCCGGCCGGCTCCGTCCCGCCCCCGCCGGGAGCGACGATCACCGCCGCCGCGGCGACGGCCCCCGCCGCGACCGCCCCGGCCAGCCCCAGTCCCCACACCGGCCGCACTCGCCGCCGCGCGGGCGCGGCGCCCCCGGCCTCCGGAAGCGGCGCCGCCATGGCCCGCGCCAGCTCGGCCCGGCGCACGCCCTCGTCCATCGGCGCACCCGGGTCCATCTCCTCAGGCCTGGCATCCCGCAACACCCGCATCACATCCTTCATGCCGTCTCTCCCTTGATGACTCCGACCTGCGACCGTGCCCCCTGCGCCGCCGCGCCCCCCGGCCCCGGTCCGGGGTCGGTCCGGGCGGGCGGCCTGGGCGGGTCCGGGCGGGCGGACGCGATCCGGGCGTCCGGCTGCTCGTCCTCGGCCGCGCGGACCAGGCGGCGGCGCGCGCGGTGCAGGCGCACCCGCAGCGCCGCCGGCGAGCAGCCGACGACCCGGGCGGCCTCGCGCGGCGTCAGGCCCTGCCAGGCGATGAGGATCAGGATCTCCCTGTCCCCCTCCGGCAGCGACGCCATCGCGCGCAGCACCGCGAGCCGCTCGGCCACGTCCTCGGCGACGTCGCCGGTCCGGCGCGGCGCCCACCGCCCGAGCTCGGCCGCGAACGACTCGCGGCGCACCCGCGCGCGGTGCCCGTCGCGCAGCACGTTCCGGGCGACGCCGAGCAGCCACGGCAGCGCCGGGTCCGGGACGTCGGCCAGCCGCCGCCACGCCACGGCGAAGGTCTCGCTCACCACCTCGTCCGCGACCTGGCCGCCGGCGCGGGCGGCGGCGTAGGCCCACACGCGCTGGCGGCACTCGTCGTAGATCGCGGTGAAGCGCTGTTCATCGGGGGCCTCGTCTGCCACCGCGTGCTCCTCCGTCCGTCCGTTCAGGTCATGTCACGGGGTAGTGGCGCGGGACGCGGCATCGTTACCGAAAGGACAGCGGGTTCCGCCGGAGGAGCGCCGTTCGGCCGTTCCGCGTGCCCCTGCGGCCCCCGATGCCTCTAACATTTGCTCGATGACAAGGGCCTCCCACCTGACATCCACCCGGCCTCGCCGGACAGAAGGAGCTGAGACATGGCCGCGATGCCCAGTCGCGGTGCGGAGCGGCTCCTCGGTGTCGCCGGTTCCCCGCACCTCCTTCTCGTCGAGGACGATCCCGGCGACGCGTTCCTGTTCGAGGAGCTGCTGACCGAGGCGCAGCCCGGCCTGCGGATCACCGTCGCGGCGACGCTCGCCGAGGCCCTCGACGCGCTGCGGCCCGACATCCAGTGCGTCATCGTCGACCTCTCCCTCCCGGACGCGCGGGGCCTCGACGCCCTCCACCAGGTGCGCGAGCACGCGCCGGGCACCGCCGTGCTCGTGCTGACCGGGCTCGCCGACGCGCACGTCGGCGTCGCCGCCGTCGCCGCCGGCGCCCAGGACTACCTCGTCAAGCAGGACGCGGACGGCGCGCTGCTCACCCGGGCGATCAGCTACGCGATCGAGCGCAAGCGCGCCGACGAGTCCGAGCGGCAGCTCGTCGAGGCGCGGGCGCTCAGCAGGGAGAACGCCCGGCTGGAGCGCGGCCTGCTGCCGGTGCCGATCCTGCACGACCGGGCGCTGCGGCACCACACCCGCTACCGGCCGGGACGCGACCGCGCGCTGCTCGGCGGCGACTTCCACGACACCGTGGAGACCGCCGACGGCGCCGTCCACGCCGTGATCGGCGACGTGAGCGGGCACGGCGCCGACGAGGCGTCCCTCGGCGTCCGGCTCCGCATGGCGTGGCGGACGCTCGTGCTCGCCGGGAACACCGGCTCCCGCCTCCTCGACACCCTTGACGCCGTCCTGCAGCACGAGCGGTGGAGCGACGAGATCTTCACGACCGTCTGCATGGTGACGATCGCGCCCGACCGGCGCAGCGCCCGGCTGCACCGGGCCGGGCATCCGTGCCCGCTGTTCTTCTCGCCGGACGGCGTGGAGGCCGTCCCGGACGAGCCGCGGGGCCCGGCGCTCGGGCTGCTCCCGGGCGCCCGGTGGCCCGCCGCCGACCTGGAGCTCGGCGACGAGTGGGGACTGCTGCTCTACACCGACGGGCTGATCGAGGGGTCCGCCGGCGAGGAAGGCGGGCACCTCGACATGGACGGCCTGCTGCGGCTCGCCAGGGCCGCGCACGAGGAGGGGAGGCGCGGCGACGTGCTCGTCGACGGACTCATCGCGGAGGCCGAACGGCTGAACGGGGACGTCCTCGCCGACGACCTCGCCCTGCTGATGCTGAGCCGGGGGGACGACCGGTGACCGGCGAGACGTCCGCCGGGACGGGCGAGGCCGCCGAGCCCGCCGGGACGGCGCGAGCCGCCGGACCGGGCGCCGTGCTGTCCGGGGCGCAGATCCCCGAGGGGCAGGGGATGGGCCGGGTCCGGCTCGTCCAGATCTACCGGATCGGCTCCGCCGTCCTCGGCACCCTCCTGCTGGCCGCGTTCGTGCAGACCGGCATGGCGATGTACGGGAACGAGCAGGCCCGCGACGTCCTGATCGAGCGCGTCGACCCGGCGACGCTGGAGCAGTTCCGGCTCTCCACGGCCGTCACGGCGCAGGACATCGCCATCCGCGCGTACGCCGAGGAGGGCGGGCGCGAGCACGTCGAGCAGTACCGGGCCGCCGTGCGCCAGGAGGCGGCGTCCGCCGCCCGCATGCGCCGCCTCCTCGCCGGGGTGCCCGGGCACGGGGACGTCGACCGGCTCCTCGCCAAGGCGACCGCCGACTCGCGTGCCTGGCGGGCCGGGTTCGCCGACCGGGTCGCGGCCGGGCCCGGCGGCCAGGGCATCGACCGCGGCGAGAGCCGGCTGGCGAGCCGCCTGCTCGTGCAGGCGCGCGGCGACATGACGCCGCTCCAGTCCGGCATCACCACGCTGCACGACCGGGCCGCCGCGAAACTGAACTCGCGCGCGAGGACCGCCCAGTGGTCCACGTTCGCCGCGCTCGCCATGGTCGTCGTCGCCGCGCTGCTGCTCGCCGTACTGTTCCGCCGGACCGTTCTGACGCCGGTGTCGACCCTGACCGGCCGCGTCCGCGCCGTCTCGGAGGGCGACTTCGGGCACCGCCTCGACGTCCCCGGCCCGGCGGAGATCAACGAGCTGGCCGCGATCATCGACGCGATGCGCGCCCGGATCATCGAGGAGTGGCGCACCAGCGAGGACAAGTCCCGCCGGCTCGACGAGCAGACCGAGGAGCTGCGCCGCTCCAACGCCGAGCTGGAGCAGTTCGCCTACGTCGCGAGCCACGACCTGCAGGAGCCGCTGCGCAAGGTCGCGAGCTTCTGCCAGATGCTCGAACGCCGGTACGGGGACCAGCTCGACGACCGCGGGAAGCAGTACATCGCGTTCGCCGTCGACGGCGCCAAGCGCATGCAGGCACTGATCAACGACCTGCTGAGCTTCTCGCGCGTCGGGCGGATGTCGCGGCCCGAGGACTCCGTCGACCTCGACGACGTCGTCCGGCAGGCGCTGGACAACCTCTCCACCCTGCGCGAGGAGACCGGCGCCGAGGTGGAGGTCGCGGAGCTGCCCGACGTGCCCGGCGATCGCACCCAGCTGGTCCAGCTCTTCCAGAACCTGGTCGGCAACGCGATCAAGTTCCGCCGGGAGGGCGTGCCGCCGCGCGTCACCGTCAGCGTCCGCCGCGCCGGGGACGAGTGGGAGTTCGCCTGCGCCGACAACGGCATCGGCATCGACCCCCGCTACGCCGACCGGATCTTCCTCATCTTCCAGCGGCTGCACTCGCGCGAGGAGTACACCGGCACGGGCATCGGCCTGGCGCTGTGCAAGAAGATCGTCGAGTACCACGGCGGGCGCATCTGGCTCGACACCGGCGAGCCCGCCGAGCCGGGCGCGGAGCCCACCCCCGGCACTACGTTCCGGTGGACGCTGCCCGCCCAGCCGTCGACCGCCGCGGGGGACGACGCCGAAGATCCGGACGACTGAGCGTCCCGGGCGGCCTGGGCCGGACCCGGTGAAGGCCGCCCGGCGTCACCCGTTCCCGGCGCCCTTGCCGGCGCCCGGGTCCCGGCCCGTCCAGTCAACGCACACGATCACCGCGTCGTCGGACGGCTGGGCGCCCTCGTGGAAGCCGACGTAGTGGCGGACCATGGTCCGGACGGCCTCGGGCGGGTCCTGCAACCGGGTGGCGCGCATCGCCTGGAGCAGCCCCGCGTCCCCGTACACGACCCCGGCGGGCGACCGGGCGGCGTGCACGCCGTCGCTGACGATGACCAGACGGTCGCCCGGCTCGACGGCGAACTCCTGGGGCACGTAGCGGGTGTCGCCGAACATCCCGAGCGGCATCTGCGGCTCGAACCCGAGCCGGTCCGTGGCGCCGCCCCGCAGCCGGGTGATCCTCGGCGAGCCCGCGTCGATGGCCCGGACCCGGCCGTCGGAGAGGTCGAACTCCAGGAGGAGCGCGTCCACGAGCCGCTCGCCCCGGTGCCGTCCGAACAGCGCCTCGTCGGCGAGCTCGGCCTGCTCCACGATGTCGCCGCCGGACCGGCGCGCGTTGCGCAGCGCGCTGATCGCCAGATGGGTGAGCTCCGCCGACTCGGTGCCCGACCCCATCCCGTTGCTGACGGTCAGGGTGAACCGCTCGCCGGACGTGGCCCAGTCGAACGCGTCGCCCCACACCGCGTAGGCGGGTTCGAGCTGGCCCGCGAAGCTGAGCTCGGACGCCTGGTAGGCGGGCGCGGGCAGCATGTCCCACTGCATCTCGGCGGCCAGCGTCAGCCGCGTCCGCCGGCGCAGGCGCCGGTACATGTCGGTGGCCTGGTCGGCGATCTTGAGGGCGCGGGCGAGCACGCCGGCGAAGTCGTCCAGCCAGAGCGGACCGCCGTCCGGAAGCCGCACCGACAGGATCCCGATCCGCTCCCCCTTCACGGTCAGCGGCAGGTGGGCGAGCCCCTCCCCGTCGTCCCGGACGGTCCGCTGCGACGCGAACGCCCGGCCCGGCGGCGTGTTGTCCACGGAGACGTCGTCACCGGCGAAGACCGTCGGGACGAGGAACATCTGCCGGTAGTCGACCATCAGGACCTCGGTGTCCGCGCACCCGTGCCGGCCGAGGACGTCGGCCGCGACGGCGATCACCTCGTTCGGCGGAGCCGCCCAGATCGCCTTCCTGGCCGCCTCGAATGGCCCGTTCTCCGCGCGTGCACCGTGCATCTCGATCCTCAGCCCCTCGCCGCACGGTCCCGGCGGCCGGCGGACCCGCAGGTCCCGGGATGCCGTGGGCGACGTCGTGTGTAACAGTGGAGGGCATGGTGGCCACGTCGGGTGAGGACGCCGCGGATCTCGCGGCTGCGCTCGACGATGCGGCCTCCACCCTGCTGAACGTATGGTCGCGCGCCCACAATGCCCCGGATGTCCCTATTCCGTCCACGCAACTGCGCGCGCTGTTCGTCCTGGAGCGGGGGCCCGTCAACATCAGCAGGCTGGCGGGCGAGCTCGGCGCCCTGGTGTCGTCGGCGAGCCGGCTGTGCGACCGGCTGGAGGCCGCCGGCCTGCTCACGCGCGACCCCGGCCGCGACCGGCGCCAGGTCACCGTCCGGCTGAGCGGAGACGGGCAGGAGCTGCTCGACCGGCTCCGGCTGCGGCGGCGCGAGAGCCTCACCCGCGTGCTGGCCGAGATGCCGGCGGCCGCGCAGGCCGCCCTGCTGTGGGGTCTCACCGAGTTCCACGAGGCGGCCACCCGCCCGGACGACGACGGCGGTTCCCTCTCCATGCTCGCGTGAACCGTCCATGGATTCCGTTTTCCCCGAAAAGTCGTGACCCTCCGCAAAGCGCCTTCCAAATAGAGCATTATCTACATTTACAACGGCCGCCCCGGGAGCCTTTTTCGCCATTCTCGATACGGCCGCCTTCACCACTACTAACATCCCCGCTCATGGCGACCATACGTGCCCCTCGGCATTCCCTGCGCGCCGTCACCGCGGGCGGGATCACCGCTGCCCTGCTCCTTTCCGCCGGCGGCTGCGGCGGCTCCTCCTCCGGGCACAGCACGGCGTCGGCCGGGACCGGGAGCGGTAGCACCGCCCCCGCCAACGCCCCCGCCAACGCCCCCGAGGCCACGACCTACAAGACCCTCTCCGGCGCCCCGGCGGACACCACGCCCGACGGCGCCACCGACGGCCTCGTCGTCCACCCCACCAGCCCGGCGCCCGTGTTCGACCGCCCGGCCGGCCACCGCTTCGCCACCCTCCCCACCACCGAACTCGGCGGCCCCACCTGGGTGCCCGTGGTGGAGACCTCGGGCGACTGGCGGAGGGTGCTCCTGCCGAGCCGTCCCAACGGGGCGACCGGGTGGATTCCCGGCACCGCGCTGAAGACCGCGCACACGCCGTACACCGTCCACGTCGACCTCGCCCGCAGGCGGCTCGTCCTGGAGAAGTCCGCGCGGCCCGTGGGCCGCTGGCCGGTCGCGGTCGGCGACGCGAAGACACCGACGCCGACCGGCCGGACGTTCGTCATGGCGACGCTCGCCCCGGCCGAGAAGACGCCGAGCCCCATCGTCCTGCCGCTCGGTACCCACTCGGCGACCCTCGACACCTTCGGCGGCGGTCCCGGCACCGTCGCACTCCACGGCTGGCCCGACGCCTCGGTGTTCGGCAAGGCCGTCACGCACGGCTGCGTGCGCGTACCCGCCGACGCGCTGAAGGCGCTGTCCCGGGTGCCGCTCGGTTCCCTGGTGTTCATCTCGGCCTGACCGGCCGGCACCACCCCCAGCTCTCACAGAGAATCGGAGTAAGTTCATGCGTCACATCCCTGCCGCCAAACGGATCGCCACCGCCGGGCTCCTCGCCACCGGCCTCGCCGCGGCGGCCGCCCCGGCCCCGGCCTTCGCCGCCGCCCCCGGGAGCGAGGGCTCCGCGTACGGGCTGACCGTCACCGGCCCGCTCGCCGTCCCGCCGGTGCCCGCCGTCTCCTCCAGCACCGGCACCGTCCGCAAGAGCGTGCTCCGCGAGGACCGCACCAAGCTGGTCAAGGCGTCCGCGCTGGACGTCGACGCCTCCGCCGCCCGCGCCCGCTCGGCCGTGACGCACCTGTCCGTCCCGTCCGCGAAGCTGCTGGCCGACGCCGTCACCGCCAAGTGCACCGCCGGGCGGGGAGGCGCCCGTCTCGCCGGCGCCTCGCTCGCCGGGAAGCACCTCGACTCCACCCCGCCGCCCAACACCACCGTCCCCGTCGACGTGGACGGCCTCGGCCGGACGGCCCTGGTCCTCAACAAGCAGCAGCGCATGGCCGACGGACGCCTCGCCGTCACCGGCATGGAGCTGGCCCTGCCCGGCAACAAGGGCGCCATCCGGGTCGCGTCCGCCACCTGCGGCAAGGCCGCCGGGCCCGCGCACGGCCCGGCCGAGGCCCCCGCTCCGCGACCGGTCAAGCACGACCTGCCGGTCACCGGCTGACCGGTCACCGAAGACGCGGCCCGGCGAGCGCCAGCCCGCCGGGCCGTTCCATGCCGTCAGGTCGCCAGCGACTTCTCGAAATGCACGACCGACCCGTTCCGGTGAGCGCGCGCGGCGATCTGGACCCCCTCCGTGAACGCCCGCATCAACCGGAGCCCCCGCCCGTGCTCGGCCAGCGGCGGCGCCTCCACGCGCTCCCACGCCGCGGCCCCGTCCGCCCCGTCCCCCGAGCCCCCGTCGATGACGTCCACGACGCACCGTGCCCCGTCCATCCGCGCCCGGACCTCGTACTCTTTTCCGGCCGCGGCATGCTGAATGACGTTCGCGCACGCCTCGCCCAGCGCGAGCGCGATATCGGCACGGACCTCGGAACCCACTCCGAGCCCGCGGAGAGAGGCGTCGAGCGTGTGCCGCACCAGCGGAGCGCTCTCCGCGTTCCTCGGCAGGGTCATTTCAAGAACGACCTCCATGCCAATCGCCTCCGTTCCCTCTAGCACACAGATTTCCCAGAGCCAACGGAGAGAAACTCTTTGACGCCTATTGCGATGGACTCCCTCTTCGCGCCGAACAGCCTCGGGGAGGTGCGGCCCTTGCGACTTTTACTCGTTCGCGTCGCCGGCCAGGCGGCGGGCGGCGGCGACCTGGTCCTCGTCGAGGCCCTGGTAGTCGCTGCGGCGGTTCTCTTCGGCCTGATCTTCAATCCACTTGCCGTGCGCTTCCCAGGCGGCCTGCTTGCTGACGCCCATCGCGCCGCCGATCTGGGCCCAGGAGGCGCCCGCGCGGCGGGCCGAGCGGACGGCGAGCTGCCGGCCGTAGACCGCCTTCCGCGCGATCACCTCCCCGAGCGCGAGGAGTTCCAGGACCTCCTCGCGCCGGAGCGGCGGTTCGGCCACGGCGTCCCGGAGCCACAGCTCGTCGTACCGGGCCGCCGCGCTCGTCAGCGTGATGTCTCGCTCGATCCCATCCGGAGTGACCATGATGCGAGTGTGCGCGTCAAGTGGTCCTGACGTCAAGCCTTCTTGACCTCCAGGGCGTGCGCCTGCTTCACCCAGTCGGCGAACAGGGCGGCGTCGATGTCGTCCAGGGCACGCAACTTCACGCCGGCCATCTGCCGGGACATGGCCTCCAGGCGGCCCGAGCCGTCCTCGATCAGCTGGCCGTTCCAGAAGCCGAACGTCACGTACTTCGGGTACGCCTTGAGGAAGCACACGGGCTGCTTGCCGACGCTCCAGGTCGGCTGGCCGTGCCACAGCGCGGGCTCCACCTCGGGCATCGCCTCGCCGACCACCGCGAGCGCCTTCTCCAGGACGTCCCGCAGTCCCTCCGGCACGTCCGCCGCGTACTCCTGAACATTCGCGTGCTTACCCATGTCGATCCCCTTTCGTCGCCAACGCGTCGCTCGGCGGGCGGGAGGATCGACATCCGGAAGAGATTTCTTGCATGTGGCGTGGGTCACTTGACCCTGGGAAGGCGCCGGGCAGACTGGGGCCGTGGTCAAGTCGCTGCGTCCCCAGAACTACAACGAGGTCCTGTACGTGGGGCACTTCTTCCGCAAGGGCGTGCCCGTGCTCATGGACCTGACGGACCTTCCGGACGGCGACGCCAAACGCCTCGTCGACTTCGCCACCGGCCTGGTCTTCGGCCGCGGCGGCGCCCTCGACCGCGTCGACCGGAAACTCTTCCTCCTCCAGCCCTAGTCCGGCCGGGCCGCCGCGGCGGCCGCTGAAGCCGCCGGCCGCGGCATAGTTCGTCATACGAATTGCCGGGCACCTCGCTGTTACGCTGGCCGAATGGTGAAGCCTGATGACGGCCCGATCGGAATCGCGGCCGCGCTGGTGCGGTCCTCGTTCCTGGTGAACGCCGTGTACGCCGAGTCGGGCCGGGAGCACGGCCTGACCTCGCAGCAGGGCCAGTTGCTGTGCGTGCTGATGGCGCGGCCGTACGGCATGAGCGAGCTGGGGGCGACGCTGCGGCTGGCCAAGTCGAGCCTCACCGGCCTGGTCGACCGCACCGAGCGCAACGGCCTGGTCCGGCGCGAACCGGATCCGCATGACACGCGCGCGGTGCGGGTGTCGCTCACCCCTCGGGGCGGCAAGCTCGCGGACGAGTTCTACACCGAGACCTGCCGGCGGATCGAGGAGCTGACCGGCGGTCTCAGCCAGGCCGAACGCGGCACGCTCGCCACCCTCCTGGGCCACGTCGTGCTGGAGAACGAGGTCCCCGCGGTCTTCCTCGAACCGGGCGAAGGAGGAGCCTCCGGCGCCCACGGCGGCTGACGCGCGACACCGCGCCCCCGGAGAGACTTGCAGTTCGTAGTACGAACTATTACGGTTCGTACTACGAACTTTAAGTTTCTTCTGTGGAGCCGCCCCCGATGTGCACGCCTGGTGACGCCTTCCCGGCCCTGACCGCGTGAGCATCGGTGAACGAAAGGCAGAACCTTGTCCGTGCATGATCTCGTCTTCGGTTTCGGTGCGCACAGCACCTTTGACGACGGCCCGGAGCTGCTGCGCACGGCCCGCCAGGCCGACCGCGACGGCCTCGACCTCTTCTCACTGTCGGACCACCCCTACATCGGCGAGCGCCTGGACGCCTACGCGACCATCGGGTTCGTCCTCGGGGGCACGCGGCGCCTCGCCGCCCTGGCCAACGTCACCAACCTGCCGACCAGGCCCGCACCGATGCTCGCGCGGACGGTGGCGGCGCTGTCGGCGCTCTCGGACGGCCGCATCGTGCTCGGCATGGGCGCGGGCGGGCTGTGGGACCGGATCTCCGACATGGGCGTGCCGCGGCTGTCGCCCTCCGACGCCGTGGACGCCTTCGAGGAGGCGATCGTCCTGGTGAGGAAGCTGTCGGGCGGGGGCCCTCCGGTCACCCACCGGGGGCGGCACTACCGGGTGGAGCGGATCGAGCCGGCCCCGGTCGCGGCGCCTCCGGTGTGGACCGGCTCGGTCGGGAAGAAGTCCCTGGCCGCCACGGGGCGGGTGGCCGACGGGTGGATCCCCGGGCACGCGGCGGACTGGCTCAGCGAGCGCTACCGGACGTCGCGGCCGGTCGTCGACGAGGCGGCGGCCGCCGCCGGCCGCGCCCCCGGGGAGATCCGCACGGTGTTCAACCTCCCCGGGCGCATCACCGACCGGCCGCTGCCGGCCACCCGCGACCGCGACGGCCGCTGGATCGGCGGTTCCGTCGGGCAGTGGGTCGAGGAGCTGACCGGCGCCGTGGTCGAGCACGGGGCGTCCGGCTTCACCCTCTTCTCGCCCGAGGGCGGCACCCAGGACATCACGTCGGTCGGCCGCTGGGCCGCCGAGATCGCCCCCGCGGTGCGGGAGGCGGTCGCGAAGGAACGCGGCTAGCGGCCGCCACGGGACCGCTCCGCTCAGCCGAGCCGTTTGAGGATGCGTCGGGCGGTGCTCTGGATGTGGACCTCGTCCGGACCGTCGTAGATGCGGGCCTCGCGGGCGTGGCGGTACATGCGGGAGAGCGGGGTGTCGTCGGTGAGGCCGGCGGCGCCGTGGACCTGGATGGCGCGGTCGATGACGTTGTGCAGCATGCGGGCGCCGACGACCTTGATGGCGCCGATCTCGATGCGGGCCTGGTCGCCCGCGTCGATCCGCTCGGCGGCCTGGAGGGTGAGCATGCGGGCGGCCTGGATCTCGGTGTAGGAGTCGAAGACGTGCTGCTGCATCAGCTGCTTCGCCGAGAGCGGCTCCCCGAACGCGACGCGGGAGCCCAGGCGGGCGCACATCAGCTCGAAGGCGCGCTGGGCCTGGCCCAGCCAGCGCATGCAGTGGAAGATGCGGCCGGGGCCGAGGCGCTCCTGCGCGATGACGAAGCCGTGGCCGCGCGGGCCGAGGAGGTTGTCCGCCGGGACCCGGACGTCGTCGTAGGCGACCTCGTAGTGGCCGCCGTTCAGCCCGAGGACGGGCGTCTCCCGGACGATCTCGTAGCCGGGCGTGTCCGTCGGGACGATGATCATGCTGAACGAGCGGTGCGGGGGCGCGTCCTCGGGCTCGGTGCGGCACATGACGGTGGTGTAGGCGGCCTCGCCGGCGCCGGTGGTGAACCACTTGCGGCCGCTGATGACCCAGTGGTCCCCGTCCAGGACGGCCGTCGTCCGGAGCTGGGTGGGGTCGGAGCCGGCGTGGGCGGGCTCGGTCATCGCGAAGCTCGGCGAGACCTCGCCGGCGACCATGGGGGCGAGGTAGCGCTCGCGCCAGCGGGGGCTCGCGTACCTGTGCAGCATCAGCGAGTCCTGGAGGGTGAACGTGCCGAGGGCGAGCTGCCCCCACTCGCTGCGCCCCTGCACCTCGTTGACGTAGACGTAGTCGAGGAACGGCATGCCGCCGCCGCCCAGTTCGGCGGGGTGGCCCAGGGCCCAGAGTCCCTCGTCCTTCGCCTCCCGGCGCAGTTTCAGGAGTTCGTCGCGGTCGCCCGCGTTGAGGGCGGGCTCGGCCGGTTCGACGCGTTCGGTCATGAAGGCGTGGACGGCGTCGCGGACGTCCCGGACGCGGTCGGGCACGGGGAACAGCATCAGCCCGCCCCGGTGAGGTCGGCGGAGATGTCGCGGTCGCCGTACCCCTCGGGCGCAGCGACCTCGACGACCGGTTCGGGGCGGTCGTCGAACTCCAGCCGCAGGGCCCGCGACATCGTCGCGTGCATGTCGTACATGCAGGTGATGTAGGTGAGCTGGAGGATCTCCTTCTCGGGGAGGTGCTCGCGCAGGACCTCGAAGACGCCGTCGGGGACGCGCCCGCCGTCGAGGACGAGGCAGTCGGCGTAGGCGAGCACGGCGCGTTCGAGGGGCGAGTAGCAGTCGGCCGTCTGCCAGTGCGGGATCGACTCGATCTTCTCCTCGGGCATGCCGAGGGCGCGCATCTGCTTGCAGTGCTGGGAGAAGACGAACTGGCTGCCGCGCGCCCACCCGGCCCGGCACTGGCCGAGCTCGCGCAGGACGGGGTCGAGGTCGGCGCCCCGGTACAGGGCGAAGCCGCGGACGGCGTGCCGGAACACGTCCGGGGACTGGGCGAACACCGTCCACCAGTCGCCGGGCGAGCCGGTCGCGGTGCCGTGGTCGACGGCCGGGTCGCGGTCGGGCGCGAAGAGGCGGTCGTAGAAGAAGAGGATCTGCTCGTCGGTGACTTCGGCGCGGGGGACCTCACGCAGTCGCGGCATGCCTGTCCTTCCCGGCGGTCCGGTCGGCGGCGGTCTTCGGTTCGTGGGAGACGTCGGACGCGTCGAACGTGCGCGTCCAGCAGGCGAACTCCAGCAGGATCCCGTCCGGGTCCTGGAAGTAGAACGACCGGACGAAGACGCCGTCGTGCACGTCGGCGGAGACGCCCAGCGGGCTGTCGTCGTGGTTGAGGACGGGGCTGACGGTCACGCCCTTGTCCCTGAGCCGCCGCCGGTACTCGTCGAACTTGTCGGCCGGGACGTGGAACGCGACGTGGTTCATCGATCCGACGGCGCTGAGCAGTTCGCCCTGCTCGGGCCGCCCCTTGGGGGCGGAGACGCCGGGGACGCCGTCCGGCGCGTCGGGGAACCAGAAGAACGCCACGCAGTCGCCGCCGCCGCAGTCGAAGAAGAAGTGCTGCCCCATCCCGCCCGGCAGGTCGATGGTCTTGATCAGCGGCATGCCGAGGACGCCGGAGTAGAAGTCGACCGTGCGTCGCATGTCCGACGACACCAGCGCCAGATGGTTGATGCCGCCCAGCTCGAACTCGGTGTTCATGGAACCTCCTTGCGGCGGGAGAGCGCCGCGGAAGCTGACTTGACAGTCATATCAACTTGCCTGATGCTCGGATACCGTTCCCGGGTTGTCAACCCCCGGCGAGAGGAACCACGGCGATGACCAGCGGCGACGACCCCGGCGCCCGGCCGCTCACCGAGCGCGGCGCCCGGACCAGGGAGCGCCTGCTCGCCGCCGCCCGCGAGGTCTTCGAGGAGCGCGGCTTCCTGGAGACCCGGGTCGCGCACATCACCCGGCACGCGGGCGTCGCCTACGGCTCCTTCTACACCTACTTCCCCACCAAGGAGGCGGTGTTCCTGGAGGTCGCCGACCGGCTGTTCGAGGAGATGACCGACCACGCGCTCGTGCCGTCGGCGGGGCCGGGCCCCGCCGACCGGGTCCGCCGCGCCAACCGCGCCTACTACGAGGCCTACCTGCGCAACGCGCGGATGATGGCGATCATCGAGCAGGTCGCCACGTTCAACGAGGAGTTCCAGGAGCTGCGGCGCAAGCACCGGGCCTCCTCGGTCGGACGGTCCGCGCGGGTGATCGCGCGCTGGCAGCGGGAGGGGCTCGTCCCGTCCGACATCGACGCGGAGACGGCGGCGGGCGCGCTCGCCACGATGGTCGACCACTCCCTGTACCTGTGGATCGTCCAGGGCAGCGATCCGCAGGGCGCCGAACGCCTCCTGGAGACCCTGGACACCCTCAGCGTCCGCGCCCTCGGCCTGCCCGACTAGGAGAGCCATGGAACCGACCCGCGACCTCGCCGCCGCACTGGGGGCCCGGCTCGGCGCGCGGATCACCGGGCTGCGCCGGCTGTCCGGCGGCGCCAGCCGGGAGACCTGGGCCTTCGACGCGGACGGCCGCCCGCTCATCCTGCGCCGCGACCCGCCCGGCTCCCTCGACCCCACCGCCCTGGGCCGCGAGGCCGGCCTGCTGGCCTCGGCCGCGCGGGCCGGCGTCCCGGTCCCCGGACTGGCCGACCACGGCGACGACCTGGACGGCGCCCCCTACATGGTCATGGAGCGGCTGTCCGGCGAGACGATCCCGCGGCGGCTGCTGCGCGACGAGCGCTTCGCGGGCGTCCGCCCCCGCCTCGCGCGCGAGCTGGGCGGCATCCTGGCCCGGCTGCACACGATGGCGCCCGTTCCCGGGCTGCCCGACGACGACGCCCTCTCGGCGCTCACCGAGCACTACGCGGCGTTCGAGGCCCGCCCGGCGGTGGAGCTGGCGCTGCGCTGGCTGGAGGAGCACCGCCCGGCCCCCCGCGGCCGGACCGTCGTCCATGGCGACTTCCGCAACGGGAACCTGATGATCTCCCCCGGCGGCGTGACCGGCGTCCTGGACTGGGAGCTCACCCACCTCGGCGACCCGGCCGAGGACCTCGGCTGGCTCTGCGTGAAGGCGTGGCGGTTCGGCTCCCCGCACCCCGCCGGCGGTTTCGGCACGCGCGAGGACCTCCTCGCCGGCTACGCCGCGGCCGGGGGCACGCCGCCCACGCTCGAAGAACTCCACTGGTGGGAGGTCTACGGCACTCTCCGCTGGACGATCCTGTGCCGCCACCAGGCCGAGCGGTTCCTCAGCGGCTCCGACCCGTCGATCGAGTACGCCGTCCTCGGCCGGAAGGTCTGCGAGCAGGAGCACGACCTGCTGCTGGCGCTGGGGCTGACGGAGCCGGCGACCGTCCGGGATCCGTTGGTGAGCGCGGCCCCGCCGGACAACGCACCGCACGACCGGCCGGACGCCCACGCTCTCATCGACGCCGTGGGCGCGTTCCTCGTGCAGGCCGAACAGCCCGACGACCGGCTCCGCTTCCATGCCCGCGTCGCCGCGTCCGCCCTGCGCATGGCCCGCAGAGAACTCCTCCTGGGCGAGGCCCACGGGATCGCCCACCGGAACCGGCTGAAGCCTCTCGGGTGCGCGACCGACGCCGAACTCGCGGAGGCCATCCGGACGAGCGCTCTCGACGACCGGATGGACGAGGTCGTGGCCGCGGTGCGAGCCTCGGTGACCGACAGGCTCACGGTCGCGAACCCCCGCCACCTCTCCCTCCCCGGCGGCTGACGGCCCCTGCCATTGCCCGCGGCCGGTTCGGGGGCCGAAACGGCGGCGAGCCACCGGCCCGAGGGCCGGTGGCTCGCCATCAGGGCGACGCGGACCGTTCAGCAGTACTTCGAGGAACCCGTCCGACCCCACGAGCACTTGTCCGCCACCCGGCCATCGGGGTAAAGGAGGTACGCGGTGTCACCGGTGTTGTTCCACACGTACCACTTCCGGCCCCAGTAGCGGTGCGTCGCGCTGTTGGAGCCCCTGCCGGTGTGAAGGTAGACCGACTTGCGGCCCTTCAAGGTGAAGGACCCGAAGGTGTACGTGTATCCGGTCTTGTCGCGAACCTGGACCCCCTTCAAGCTCCTGGACGTCTTCGACGTGTTGAACAGCTGCACCCATTCGCCGTTCAGCGACGTGTTCGACCCTTTGTCGCTTCCGGGCGAGTCGTAGTACACCCGGTAGATCTGCACGGCGCTCGCGGCCTCCGCCGGCGGCGCCACCAGCACCCCGCCCGCCACCGCGACGGCGGCGGCCCCCGCAACGAGAAGCTTCCTCACCCCAGGGCATCCTTCCGATCGACGAATCCCTAGATGTACCGGTATTCACCGAACCGTGGGGGGTTCTGGCCATGTCCGGGCCGGACGCCAACCGCGGGCCGCGACCGCGCGTCCCACTTGCCGCGTTCTCCCAGGTGGTCCGGGGAAACACGGGGGTTCTCAGGCCTCCTCGGGATCGCGGCCGACCGCGTGCCGGCCGCCGTCCACGGGCACCACGGCGCCGTTGACGAAGCTCGCCTCGTCCGAGAGCAGATAGGCGACGGCGGCGGCCACCTCCTCCGGCCGCCCCACCCGCCCGACCGGATGGAGCAGGCGCATCTCGTCCTCGATCCGCGCGGCCTCCGCGGGCTCCTGCCGCCGGAGGAGGCCCTCGTACCGCTCGGTGGTGATCGACCCGAGCGCGACGACGTTCGTCCGGACGCCGCGCGGCCCGTAGTCGACGGCCAGCGCGCGGCTCAGCCCCTCCACCGCCGCCTTCGCCGTGGCGTAGGGCAGCGAACCGCGCACCGGGCGCTGCGCCTGATGCGACGAGACGTTGACGATGGCGCCGCCCGTCCCCGCGGCCAGGAAGCGCCGGACGGCGGTCACGGACCCCACCACCGCCGGGTCGAAGTTCAGCGCCACGAGTCCGAGCAGCTCCCGCGGTGACGGATCGGCGGCGTCCCGGAACACCGCCGCGTTGTTGACCCAGCCGGCGAGCGTCCCCGCCTCCTGCGCCGCGTCGGCGGCCCGCTCCGCGACCTCCTCGTCCGCCGCGCTCCCCACGACCACCGTCACGTCCGCCCGGTCCCGCGCCCAGCCGGCCGCCTCCGCGTCGATCTCGACGACGACGACATGCCCGCCGTCGGCCGCCAGCCGCTCCACGATCGCCCGTCCGACCCCGCGCCCGCCGCCGGTCACCACGTAGGTCCGCTTCACGCCGCTCCTTCCCCTCGACCCCCTCCATGATCGCCCGGCCTGCGGGGCCCTGGGCGGCGGCGGTGCGTCCTCTTCGGACGTTTCCGCTGATGCGGCCCGCGTCCCGCACTCTCCGCGATAGGTTCGCCACGTTCCGGAATGGGATCGCGATGAACCGGAGGGGCCATGCATGCCCGGGACTCACTGGACCCGTCACGTTCGATGTGGCATCTCATCGCGGTCCATCTGCGCCGCTACCGCGAGGCGAACGGCATGTCGGGGCAGGCTCTCGGCGACGCCCTCGACTGCGACCGCTCGACCGTCTCCAGGTACGAGTCCGCGACGCTGCGCATCAAGCCGTCCCACGCCGAGGCCGTCGACCGCCTCTGGAACACCGGGGGGATGTTCACGAACCTGGTCGGCTTCGCGGGCCTGACGGACGAGGGCGACTGGCTCTTATCCCTCGCCGAGTTCGAGCGGCGCGCTTCCCGGATCCGCATGTGGGAGCCCACGGTGGTCCCCGGCCTCCTCCAGACTCCGGACTACACCCGGGCGGTGCTGACGGCCGGGCCGGGAAACGGTCTGGACGCCGACCTGGAGCGACGGAAGGCACGCACGTCCGCCGTTCTCGACAGGGAGACGCCACCCCGGTTGACCGCGTTCCTGAGCTGGGCCGCCCTCGCGCAGCTGATCGGCTCGCGCGAGATCATGCGCGACCAGATCGCCCACCTGCTGGCTCTCGGGGAACTGCCGCACATCACCCTCCGCGTGGTCGAGAACCAGGCGGGAGCCCATCCGGGCCTCGACGGGCCGATCACCGTCCTCACGGTGGACGAGCGCGATCTCGCGTACGACGAGGCGACGACGCGGGGACGGTTCCTGATGGACCCGCTCGCCGTCCAGGAAGTGATCGTGAAATACGACTCGATCAGCGACATCGCGGCGCCGGTCGGCCCTTCCCGGCTCCTTCTGGAAGCAGAACTGGAGCGCTGGGCGTGACCTTCCGGCGCAGGTCGAGGCGCCGCGGGAGACGTGGAACCGGCGACGCGCCTTGATGCGCCCTCCATCGATTCAACAGCCATGGCGATTCCGGTTCGGGCTTGCCGTGGGCCCGCACCGGAGAGCCTTTTCGCGAACACGGGTCACGCCAAGCTAGGGCGGCATCGGACACCAGTTCGACCGCCGCGTTATCGCGCGACTTCGGAAGCCATCGAGTACGCGCGAGTGGGGGCCCAACCAGGCCGCCGCTAACGCCCTCGTTGAAGGTTTTTCACTGTCCGGGCATCCGGACAGGATGAAGTTTCACACTCGTCACCTGCGCAGACTCGCGTCGCCACCCATAAAGGTCCCGCTGGCGGGACCTTTATGGGATGTGCCGTAAATCGCGCCGCGACAGTATCCAGGATCGAATGGAATAAGTCGAGTCATGGCGGGATCGGCGGGACCGGCCGGACCGTCCACCTGTGGCCGCCGGCAAGGGCAATTCGAAAGAGACTCTCATCTGCGATACGTGTTGAGATGAGGAAGGTCCCCGTCATCTCGTGGAAGGTGATCGCCGGTGGCGAACGTACTGGAAGAACGCGGCGGGCTGCGGTCGGTGGTGCATTTGCTCAACACGCGTCACCACCGCGCGGCCCTGAACATCTACGCATTCATCGTCATCGCCCACTGGGCCGAGCACATCGTCCAGGCCGTCCAGATCTGGGTGCTCGGCTGGCCGGTGCCCGAGGCGCGCGGCGTGCTGGGCGTGCCGTTCCCGTGGCTGGTCACCTCGGAGTGGATGCACTACGGCTACGCGCTGATCATGCTGATCGGGCTCGTCCTGCTGCTGCCCGGGTTCACCGGACGGGCCCGCACCTGGTGGGGGATCTCCCTCGGCATCCAGGTCTGGCACCACTTCGAGCACCTGCTGCTGCTGGTGCAGGCGATGTCCGACTCCTACATCGCCGGACGTCCCGCGCCCACGAGCATCATCCAGCTCCTGGTGCCCCGCGTGGAGCTGCACCTGTTCTACAACACGCTCGTGACCATCCCCATGGTGGTGGCGATGTACCTGCACCGGCGGCCGAACGAGTCCGAGCGCGAAGCCATGCGCTGCTCGTGCGCCGCACCGCTCCAGCGCAGGCCCGTCCCCGAAGCTGCGTGACGGCCGGTGACCCTCGAAGAGTCGCGGACCGCGCCGGCCCGGCGCACGCGGGGGGTCACGCCGTTCGGCGTGCTCATGGCGGTGTTCGGCCTGCTCCTGGTCTTCCTGGTGATCCCCAACGCCGGGCCCGTGCTGCGCGCGTCGCAGGCGGGCCAGGGCACGCCCGGCGTCTTCACCGCGCGCGAGCGGAGCTGCATCCGGCACCCCGGCCATGAGGCGTGCACGCTGCGCGGGGCCTTCCGCTCCGACGACGGCTCGGTGGATCGTCCCACCGTGGCCCTGTACGGCAGCGGCAAGGGCCTGCGCGAGGGGGGCACCGCCCGCGCCCGGGACGTCGGCCGCTCGGGGACGGTGTACCTGCGGGACGCGTCCCACGAGTGGATCATGAATGTGCTGCTGCTGGTGGCCGGCGGTCTGCTGATCTTCGTGGGCCTGCGCCGGCTGCCGGCGCGCCGCGGGCAGCGGTCCGGATCAGGCGAGTCCGGATCAGGCGAGACCGGACCCGGCAGCGGGTGAGGCCTCGCAGAGTTCGACGATCCGCTCGCAGGCCTCGGTGATGTCGGTGACCGGGAGGCATCCGGTCTCCCCGGCGCCGGTGCGCCACCGGAACCGGGCCTCCTCGCACCAGACGGTCAGGCCGCGGCCGTCGCTGAGGGCGGCCCGGTCCGCGCCCTCCGCGGGCTGGAAGTGGCCGAGGCCCCGCTGGACCAGCAGGGTCCGGAGGTCCTTGGTGGCGTAGGGGCCCTCGACCCTCCACACGTCGCGGCGGCGGACGGTGCGCGGGAGCGGCAGAGCGAACCAGGTCGCCTTGCCGCGGGCCGCCGGCGTCCGCAGCCGCGACCGGGACGGGTGGTGTCCCCACCGGCCCTGCGTCAGGAGCTCGACGATCTTCAGGCCGCGACCGTGGTCGGACCGGTGGGGGGCGGTGCCGGAGGCCGGCCAGTCCCGGTGGGTGTCGAACGCCTTGACGACCAGCTCGTCACGGCCCTCGCCGTCGCCGCGCTGGTAGACCCAGAGTTCGGCGGCCGAGGCGCCTTCGTGCGGCATGGCGTGCTGCAGGACGTTCGTGGCGAGCTCGCTGACCATGAGCTTGATGTCGTGGACGTCCTGGACGGACAGGCCGAGCGCCGGGAGGAGGGCCGTGACGTGGGAACGGGCGACGCGGGCGATGGAGTCGTCGGCGGGCAGGGGCAGTGCCGCGCAGCCGCCGTCCTCCAGTCTCCAGGGGATCTCGCACATCGTCGCGGCCTTCGTCATGGCGCCCACCTCGGGATAGCGGAGACATTCGCAAGTCAGACAATCGCGACATGAGTCTTTTGCTTCGCGAGTCGCTATGTGTGAATCACAGATCTAGCCTTGCACATCTTCGGCCGCCGGGCCCGCATCATGGCAAGAAAGTTGCATCTGAGAGTGAGACGTTCACTCATGCACCCAAATGCCCTCATAACACCCTTCGGTGCCGCGTCCCCCGCGTGTACCGGCGGTACCGGGACGGCCCGCCCCGCGCGCTGTAGCGTGGTCGGCGCCTGAGAGAGGGCCGCGCACAAAGAGAGATCCCCCGGGGGTGCAGCCCTGGGGGATCTCGTGTGCGGCCCGGCCTCAGCGGTCGTAACGGCCCGCCCGCACGTCGTCGAGGAAGGCGGCGAGCACGGACCGGGAGACGACGTGCACCCCGGCCTCCGGTGTCCTGCTGTCGCGCAGCGCCGCGGCCGTGTCGAGATCGGCGACCTCGACACAGCCCCCGTTGCTGCTGGCGCTGGCGGTCGCCTTGACCCACCGTGCCTGAGAGAGGTCCATGTCGGTGCTACTCCAGGGTTGAGATCACTTTCCTCAGATGCTCCGCGGTGTCGGCGGGACCGAGCGCCGCCTGGCGGATCTGCTCGAAGATCTCGTCATAGGCCTCCACGTCGTCGGGGGTGCCGATCTCCTGGACGTCCGCGTCGTTCTCGAGGAAGACCATGGGCGGCTCGCCGCCGGGGAACCGGAAGACGTTGACCAGCGTGGACATGCCCGGGTGCATCCCGTCGGCGAGGCGCAGCAGCCTCAGTTCCACGTTCGGGCGCTCGGACACGGCGAGCAGGTGGGCGAACTGGGTGCGCCGGTCGCCCGGGTCCCCCCACTCGTACAGCAGGGACGCCTCGGTGATGACCGCGGTCAGCTCGGGCGCCGTCCCGTCGCCGCGGTCGAGGATCTGCTGCCGGCGCAGCCGCGCCCGCATCGCGCGCTCCCGCCACTCCGGCGTCCTCGTCCCGACCGACAGCAGCGCCTGCATGTACGGCAGGGTCTGCAGGAGCCCCGGCAGGACCAGCGGCATGACCACCCGGATGCTCGACGCGTCGCTCTCGAAGCCCGGGAACTCGTTGTCGAACACCTCGGGGTAGTCACGCCACCAGGCCCGCTGCCGGGCGCGGCCCGCCAGTTCTTCCAGCTCGTCGAGATCGCTGCCCTCGTAGATGCGCGCGAGGTCGCGGATGTCGCTGAGCTCGGGCCGAACCCAGTTGTTGGCCTCGAACCGGCCGACCTTTCCCCGTCCCCAGTTCAGCCGGTCGCAGACCTGGTTGGCCGTGTATCCGGCCTCGACGCGCAGCTCCTTCAAGCGGCGTGCCAGCCCCCGCTTGGCGATGGTGGCCCCGTAAGCGTCGCTCACCGGCGCCACCTCCCTCGACCTACGGCCGGCATCAGCATACGCCTTCCGAATTTGTGAATCACAGATCTGGCCGGTTCAGGAAACGGCGTGGTCGAACTCCCCTTTCCTTACCCCGTCGAGGAAGCAGGCCCATTCGTGCTCGTCGAACACCGAGATCAGTTCCCCGGACGTGCGCAGCAGCGTCCACTCGCCGGCGAAGGCGACCTCGATGCCGCCTTCTTCGGTCTGCGAGCGCCGCCACTCCAGGTCGCCCGGGTCGACGCCCAGCTCCTCGACGGACGGCTTCCTCATCCTGCCCTCCTCGCCACCGCGCAGTACGCCCACCGCGAGCCGTCGCTGTCGGCCGCGTCGGGGTCCTCAGCACCCCATTCACCGATATAGCAGACCTTCGCCGCCGCCCCCTCCCACGGCGGGACGATCTCCATACCGGTGAAGAAGCGCTCGACCTCCGCACGCGACCGCAGGTGGACGCTCGCGGTGGACCGGGCGTACACGTCCCTGACCGTGCCGACGGCCCGGTCGGCCTGCCGGTCGCCGGTGCCGGCGGACAGCACCAGGTAGCTGCCGGGCGCGAGCCGGTCCATGTACCGCCGGACGAGGCCCCACGGGTCGTCCTCGTCGGGGATGAAGTGGACCAGCGCCACGACCAGCAGCGCGACGGGCCTGGTCAGGTCGATCATCCTGCCGGCGGCCTCGTTCCCGAGCACCCCGTCGGGGTCGCGGAAGTCGGCCGTGACGAACGCCGTCCCGGTGGAACCCGCCAGCAGCCTCTCGGCTTGGGCCCGCACCATCGGGTCGTTGTCGACGTACAGGACGCGCGCGTCGGGAGCGACCGCCTGGGCCGCCTCGTGGGTGTTGTTCATCGTCGGCAGGCCCGCGCCCACGTCGACGAACTGCCGGACGCCGCGCTCGGCCAGCCATCGCACCGAGCGCTGCAGGAAGCCGCGGTTCGCCCAGGCCGCGTCCCCGGCCTCCGGCATGTTCGCCAGGACCTTCTCCGCCGCCTCGCGGTCGACCTCGAAGTTGTCGGTGCCGCCCAGGTAATAGTCGTACATCCGGGCTGGGGTCGGAACCGTGGTATCAACTCCGGGCGGAGCCTGCTCGGTGTCGCTCACCCATCGCTCCTTGCCGCAACTTGTGATGCACGAATTATGAAGCAAGGGTCGTCCTTCCCGGGCCGCTTCCGCAAGGGTTCCCTGACTCCTCTCACCGTCCCCCCGCGGGGTTCGCCCTTCCTTTGAGGGGCATGACCGGCCCAAAGGGGGAAAGGCATGAAGACCGAATCGGATCTCGCGCTACGCCAACTCTCGCTGCAGTTCATCGGCAACGCCACGATGCTCCTGCGCTGCGGACCGTTCACCCTGCTGACCGACCCCAACTTCCTGCATCGCGGACAGCGGGCCTACCTCGGGTTCGGGCTGTCCTCCCGGCGGCTCACCGACCCCGCCCTCCAGGCCGGCGACCTCCCGCGCCTCGACGCCGTCGTCCTGTCCCACCTGCACGGCGACCACTGGGACCGGGTCGCCCGCGCGAAACTCGACCGGGGGCTGCCCATCGTCACCACGCCCCACGCGGCCCGGCGCCTCCAGGGATGGCACCGCTTCCGCCACGCGGTCGGCCTGCGCACCTGGGAGGCGCACACCCTCGTCAAGGACGGCGCGCTGCTGCGCATCACGTCCATGCCGGGCCGGCACGCCCCCGGCACCGCCCAGTGGCTGCTGCCGCCGGTCATGGGGAGCCTCCTGGAGTTCAGCCCTGCGGACGGCGACGTGCGGTTCCGCCTCTACATCACCGGCGACACCCTGATGTTCGACGGCATCCAGCAGATCGCCCGGCGCACCTCCGACATCGATCTGGCCGTGCTCCACCTGGGCGGCACCACGCTGCCCGGCGGGCTCGTGGTCACCATGGACGGCGCCCAGGGCGCGGACCTCGTCGAGACGATCCGCCCGGCGTCCGCGGTGCCCGTCCACTACAACGACTACACCGTCATGAAGTCGCCGCTGGACGACTTCCGGCGCGAGCTGGAGCGTCGTGGACTGGGCGACCGGGCCACCTACGTCGGGCCCGGGGAGACCCACGCCTTCCGTCGCCCGTGAGCCCGACTCATCTGCTGTGAGCTGGGTAAATACCTCAGAGAACCTATGGTTGGACAGGACATGTTCGAGATCGAGGACATCCGTCAATGGCGCGGGCGGAACGTGATCGACCCGTCCGGGAGCAAGATCGGGCCGCTGGAGGCCGTCTACGTCGACACGCTCACCGACCAGCCCTCGTTCGCCACGGTCCGGATCGGCCTGCCGACCCGGCAGCGCCTGGTGTTCGTGCCGCTGGCCGGATGCACGCTGGGCCCGGACCACCTCCGCGTCGCGTACGACAAGAAGCAGGTCAAGGGCGCTCCAGGGATCGACACCAACGGCGAGCTGTTCGCCGACGCCGAACCCGAGGTCTTCGCCTACTACAAGCTGCCCTACAGGGCCGCGCCGGAGGAGCGGCTCCTCGCCCGCCGCTGACGCCGCCCCGGGCCGTTAGCGTCCGTCGAGGAGCGGGCGGCGCGGGTCCCACCGCGTCCCGTCGCGCCGGTCGCGGCGTCGCCGTGCGATGCCCGACAGCGCCTCCAGCACGACGCGGTTGGCCAGGGCCGAGGTGATGTCGGCGTTGTCGTAGGGCGGGGAGACCTCCACGACGTCGACCCCGACGACCGGCAGCTCGTAGGTGACGCGCCGGACCGCGTCCAGGAGCTCGCGCCCGGTCAGCCCGCCGGGCTCGGGCGTGCCGGTGCCGGGGGCGTGGCCCGGGTCGCACACGTCGATGTCGACCGACAGGAACACCCCGTCGCACTCGTCGGTGGCGATCTCGAACGCCTCCGTCAGGCACTCGTCCAGGCCACGGGCGACGATCTCGGACATCTCGTAGGAGCGCATGCCCTGCGCGGCCATCCACTCCAGCGTCTCGGGGCCCGGCCAGTACCCGCGCAGGCCGAGTTGCAGGAACCGGTCGCCGCGCACCGCCCCGGACTCGATCAGCCGCCGCATCGGCTGCCCGTGCCCGACCAGCGAGCCGAGGTTCACGTCGCCCGTGTCGGCGTGCGCGTCGAAGTGGACCATCGAGACCCGTCCGGCGCCGAGGTGGTCGGCCACTCCGGCGGCGTCGGGCCACGCGATCGTGTGGTCGCCGCCGAGGACGAGCGGGATCGTCCCGGTACGGGCGATCGCGTACACCGCCTCCTGGAGTGATCGGACGGAACGCTCGGCGTCCCCGGAGTACATCTCGACATCGCCGGCGTCGTAGACGGTGAGGTCGCCCCGGAGCCCGTCCACCCGCAGGGCCAGGGACGGACGCGAGCCGTCGTGGGGCAGGTAGCAGGACTGCCGGATGTACTGCGGCCCGAAGCGGGTCCCCGGCCGGTGGGACGTGCCGCCGTCGAACGGCGCCCCGAGGATGACCACGTCGGCGTCCTCGTACGTGGACGGATCGGACCAGGTGCAGCGCGGCACCCCGAGGAACGTGATGTCAGGACCGAACTGCGAACCGTACCTTCCGGGCATTCGCCACCTCCACCGTCTCTCTTCCCCCACCGGGCCCGTCCGATGTGCGGACGGCCCCGTCCCGGACGGATCCCGGGACGGGGCCGCGACGGCGGGCGTCAGCCGCCGACGCCGGAGCCCTCCGCGGCCGCGACGATCGCCGTCGCGTCCTCGGGCAGCAGGTGGCCGGCGTTTACCGACGCCTGCGCGGCCGTCCGGACCTTGCCCACGTAGTCGGCGTGCGTCGGGTACAGCACGCTGAGCACGGGCTCCGCCGTCAGCGGAAGGGACGGGTCGGACGGGTCGCCCGCGTCATGCCGGTCCCAGGGGTCGGCGCCGCCGTTCCACGGGTCCCGCGCGCCGTACAGGCCGCAGAAGACGCCGCTGCCCGCGGTGTCGCGCATTCCGGTGAGCGTCCGGGTCGGCACCGCGACGTCCGGCAGCCGGACTCCCCCGGTCGCCAGCCCGGTGCGCGGGTCGCGCAGCACCGTGTCGAGCGGCGCCCCGGCGGCCGGCCGCGCCCCGCCGCGCGCCCACGCGGCCAGACCGCGCAGCGCCGCGTTCATCGAGTAGTGCCCGGGCCCGTCGTTGAACGGGGCCGATCCGGCGGCGCAGCCGGCGTCCGGCGCGGCCGACCCCGCCGACTTCTGCAGCGTCGGCTGACCCAGGTCGTAGGCCCACTGGTCGCCGTGCGAGGTGCCGGCCAGCTCCCAGTGCACGACCCGGTCGGTGTCCGGCTGCCGCGCGGCCGCCGCCAGCGGGACGTCGGTCTCGGTCAGGACCACGAACGTCGGAACGGTCAGGTCCGTCCGGATGCGGGACGGGTTCGGCATCCACAGGGTGTCGGACAGCTCGCCGCTGATCGGGGCCCCGACCGCGCCGTTGCTGTGGATCATGAAGCCGTCGTAGACCCGCGACACCGGCTGGACGGCGTTGGCGTAGGTGGTCATGAGCCCGGCGGACTGCGACTCCCCGTCCGCCAGCAGCGTCCGCACCGCCAGCCCGCCGAGCGGGTCGGGGCCGTCGGGGCTTCGCAGCGCCCGCCCGGCCTGGGAGAAGATGTCGTAGGAGAAGGCGTCCCCGGGGTGCACGAGGCTGCCGTAACGGGCCGGGTCCCACCCCTTGAGCCCGTGGATCTCTCCGAGCCCGCCGTTGACGCCGACCGCCTGGGCCGAGACGCCGACCCACGCGTATCCCTTGCGCAGCAGTTCGTCGCGCGCGAACCAGTAGTCCGGGGACAGGTCCATCTGGCCGCTGACGTTGAGCCACTCGACCACGACGGTCCCGTTGAACTTCGCCGGGTCGGAGGGGCGCCGGACCAGGAGCCTCGTCCGGTACGGGGCCTGCCCGGACGCCCGCACGTCCCACCGGCCGTTCGACGTCCACAGGCCGGACTTGGCGTACGAGGTGGCGGTGCCGGTGATGAAGTACTCGCTCTCGGTGTACCCGAACGACCCGAGATCCTCGGCCGCCGCCAGGAACGGGAAGCCGTGGGCGCCCGGCGGCGGGACGGTGACCACGGGCCCGGAGGACTCGGCCAGGGCGGGCGGCGAGGCGCACAGCAGGGCGGCGAGCAGCCCCGCTCCCGTCGCCGCGGCGGCGACGCGCCGCCAGGGAACCCGCAGGGAGAAACGCACGGTGACCTCCACGATGTCAGGGGGCCACAGTGTCCGCCGCCACGCGCCCCGGTTGGGGATGCCGTGCCGGTCGACCAGCGGCGGGTCCGGGTCCTTGCCGGAGCCGGGCGAACGGC
>NZ_JBEZJP010000017.1:0-40749 GCF_040653175.1 Actinomadura sp. NPDC048032 | reverse complement strand
CCCGCACGACGGCGAATCCGTTGTCGCGCAGCACCTTGAGGTGCTGGGACACGGCGGGCTGGGAGATCCCGAACTCCTTCCGGACGTCCTGGTCAGCTCGCCGACGAGGCGGCTCTGCCGGACGGCCGGGTCGCCGTCCGGCGGGGTCACGGTGATCTCGACGGCGACCAGCATCCGGGCCCTGCCGGACCGCTCGTCCAGTTCGGCGACGGCGGCGTCCAGGATGCGGGCCCTGGTGATCGTCCGCGCCTTCGCGACCTCCCGCTCGAAGGCCGGACGGCCCTGCGCGATCTGCCGGTGCAGGTCGCCGGTGGTGGAGTCCTGCCAGGTCCTCAGGCCGGGCCCGAGCGATCGGTAGTCGAGGGTGTTGAGGTTCTGGACGCCCTGCTCCCCCGCCTCCAGGACGTCGTCGCGCGCACGGGAGTACGCGCGGGCGCCGTCGTGCGCGGCCGAGTACCATGACCGGCCGGCCCAGGCGGCGAACAGCGCGGCGAGGACGAGCAGGGCCGTCGCCGTCCGTCGCGGGGTGTCGTCCGTCCCCCGCAGGGTTCCGTCTGCCATGCGAGCCCCCTCAGACCGAGGTGAGTGCGGTGATCGTCCAGTGGCCGCGGTCGCGGTGCGCGGTCACCGCGAGCTGCGCGGCGGCGGGCGTCCCGTCCGGCCCGCCGGCGCGCGCGGCGGTCTGGTCGAGGAAGACCAGGAGCCGGGCGGTGTCGCCGGTCAGCGAGACGACCCCGGCGCGCACCACGCGGGTGGTGAGCGTGACCCGCTGGGCCGGGGCCTGCCGCCTGACCTGCGCGAAGAGCCGCCGGTACTCGTCCAGCGCCCGGCCGGACAGCTCCGTTCCCGCGGCCCGCTCGGTGGCGGCGAGGTCGTCCGGCGCGTAGCTGAACACCCGGGCGAGGGCCGTGGCCACGTCCCCCAGCACCTCGGTCGTGGCCACGTCGTCCAGGACGGCGGTGTCGCGGGGAGTCTTCCCGCCCCCCGCCAGCCCGTGGTCCCGTGCCGGTCCGGCGGCGAGACGGAGGGCCGGCGCGAGCACGGCGAGCGCGAGCGCGACCGCGAACGGCCCGCGGAGCCCGGGCAGCCGCCTCATCGCGCACCGACCGGGATCGCGGTGAGCGATTCGAGCCTCCAGCCGGACGGCGTGCGGACCGTCCCGGCCTCGAAACGCTTGCGCTGCAACGTGGGCGCGCCGCCCTGCGAGGCCAGCTTCACCTGCACGGACGCGATGACCTTCGCCTTCCCCGCCCGGACGTCGAGCGAGGTGACGGCGGCGCCGGTGACGGTGGCCGCGGCGGTGGTCCGGGACCGGCCGATCCTGGTGCGGTTCCGCGGTTCGTCCCGGGCGAGCTGGTCGTGCAGCGCGCCGGTGGAGGCGTCCCGCCAGGCGCGCAGCCCGGCGTCCACCCGCGCGGGGTCCATCGAGTTGAGCGCGGCGATCTGCTCGCGCACGCTCCGCAGCACGACGTCCCGCGCGCGTTCGGGCCCGCTCCGGGCGTCCGGTTCGTCGTGCCACACCGTCCAGCCCGACCAGGCGAGGAACGCGGCGGCCGCCGCGATCGCCGCCCACCCGGCGAGGCGCCGGCCGCGCCCCCGGGCATCCTGTGCGGTCGCGGTCATTCGCCCGCCCCCTCGACGCCGAGGAGGCCGCCCATGCCGGTGGGGCCGTCTTCGACGCCGGGCAGGGCGAGCGCCCCCGGCAGCGAGGGCGAACCGGCGGAGAGCACCGACCCCGCCTGCGCCGGGGGCGGGACGGGACGTCGCGGTGCGTTGCCCGCGCCGCGCACGTTCACGCCGCTGGACGGCGGCGAGGCGCAGCGGGCGGCCGTGTTGAGCGCCGGGCCGGGCGAGGTGTCGAGGCCGTTGCGGTACTTCGTGCCGCCGTAGCCGCTCACGCAGTCCGGCGGGTCGAAGAACGTCGTGACCATCCCGAAGCGGAGCCTGCCGCCCTGGGCGGCCGACATGCCGGCGGAGACCGCCGCGGGCGCCTTGACCAGGAGCTGCTCCAGGCCGTCGGCCCGGGGTTCCAGCAGATCGGCCGTGGTCAGCAGGTTCGCGACCAGGACGCTGAGGGACGGGTCGAGGTCGCGCACCAGCGCCCGGAACTCGCCCGCCGCTCCCGGCGCGGTCGACACCAGCCTGCGGAAGGCCGGGTCGGACTCGCGGAGCTGCTCGGAGAGGAGCCGCGCGTTGCGGCCGAACGCCTTCAGCGACGCGGCCTCCTGGTTCTGGGTGCGCAGGACGGTCTCGCCGTCGCCGATGAGCGAGGTGGTCGGCCCGGCGTTCTCGTTCGCGGCGCGGGTCAGCGACCGCGTGCCGTCCAGGAGGGCCTGGAGGTCGGGACCCTGCCCGGCGAACGCCTGGCCCAGCTCCCCGACGACCGTCCGCAACGCCTCGGTCGGGACGGACGAGGCGAGCGCGTTCACGCTGGTGAGCAGGTCCGTCACCGGCGCGGGGGTCGCCGTGGAGGAGCGCGGGATCACCGAGCCGGCCGCCAGGTACGGTCCGGCGCCGGTGTCCGGGCGCAGGTCGATGTACTGCTCGCCGATCGCCGAGCGGTTCGCGACGACGGCCCGCGTGCGCGCGGGGATGCGCGGCGCCGACTTCTTGATCTTCAGGTCGGCTAGCACGCCGTCGCCGGTCAGGCGCAGCGCGCCGACCCGCCCGACCGAGGTGCCCCGGTAGGTGACGTCGGCGTTCTCCGCGAGGCCGCCCGCCTCGGCGAGGTCGGCCCGCACGACGTAGTGGTCGCGGTAGCCGACGTACCCGCCGAGGCCGGCGTAGGTGAGGCCGACGTAGCCCACCGCGAGCAGGCCGGCGACGAGGAACACGAGGTTCTTGACCCTGGCGGACGCGGTCAGCATCAGTCCCCCTCGGCGGGCTTGACCGGCGGGACGATCCGGGTCCCCGGGCGGGCCGTGATCTGGAGGTACACGTTCAGGTAGTCGCCCTTCACCGCGGGCAGGACGGCGTCCGTGAACGGGTACGTCGCCAGGACCTGCAGCGCGTTCGGCAGGTCCCGGCCGGCGTCGGAGAGCCTGCGCAGCGTCGGTTCGAGGGCGCGCAGGTCGGCGATCATGTCGTCCCTGCTCCGCCGGACGGTGGTGACCGCCGCGCGCGACAGGTCGTCCAGCGAGCGCAGCATCCGGACGAGCGCCCCGCGCTGCTCGGCCAGCACCGCGAGGCCGGGTTCGATGTCGTCGAGGGCGACGCCGATCTGGTCCCGGCGGCCGCGCAGCGTGGCCGACAGCCGGTTCAGGCCGTCGATGGCGTCGGTGATGCCCTGCCTGTTCGCGTCCAGGGCGCCGACGAGCGTGCGGGCCTGCTCCAGCAGCGACCGGACCCGCGGTTCGTTGCCGCCGAGCGCCCGGTTCAGCTCGACGGTGATCGTCCGGAGCTGGGCGATGCCGCCGCCGTTCAGCAGCATCGACAGCGCGCCGAAGACCTCCTCGACCTCGGCGTTCCGGTTCGTCCGGGACTCCGGGATGACCGCGCCGTCCGCCAGCGCGCCCGCCCCCGCGCCGGGCGGGGTCCCGCCCGGTGGGCCCGCGCCGAGCTGCACGAACTTCTCCCCCAGCAGGCTCGACTGGCGCAGCTCGGCGCGGGCGTCCGCGGGGAGCCGGACGTCGCCGTCGACCTTCATGGTGACCTCGGCCGTCCAGCCGTCCCGGGGCAGCGTCACCTTCACCACCCGCCCGACCGCGACGTCGTTGACCTTCACCGCCGACTGCGGGACGAGGTTCAGCACGTTCGCGAACCGCGCCCGCACCGTGTACGGGTGGTCGCCGAGGTCGGCGCCGCCGGGCAGCGGGAGGTCCGCGGCGCCGGAGAAGCCGCAGCCGCCGAGGGCGGTGCAGGCGAGGGCCGTCCCCACGGCGTTTCGGATGAGGGTGTGCCGGATCATGGTGCCGCCTTCCGGAGACCGGCCGCGGGCAGGGGCGGGGCCAGCTCGCCGAGGTTCTGCCGCCCCATCAGCGACCGCGTCGCCGGGTCGTAGGCGTTGAGGACGTTGGTCGCGTTGAGCGGCTGGACGTCCAGGGCCTCCGCCAGCGACCGGCGCTGCTTCACCAGCAGCCGCGTGATGTCGGCGAGCTTCGCGACGTTCCCGGCGATCTGCCGCCGGTTGTCGTGCACGAACGCCTTGACCCGGGCGAGCGCCTGGGCCAGCGCCCGCAGCGCGGCGTCCAGTTCCTCGCGGTCGTCGGCGAGAAAGCCGGAGACGTCGGCGAGCTGCCGCTCCGCCTCCCTGACCTGCCCGTCGTTCGTCTTCAGCGTCGTCGTGAACGTCTGGAGGCCGCGGATCGTCGCGAACAGGTCCTTCTGCGAGCCGGACAGCGTCCTGGCCGCCTGCGCCATCCGCTCGGTGGTCGTGCGGATGTCGCGCCCGTTGCCGCTCAGGTTCGCCGCGCCCGTTTCGAGGAGCCGCGACAGCGCGCCGTCCTTGTTCAGGCCCTGGGGCCCGAGGTCGCCGGCCAGCTTGCGGATGCTGTCGTAGATCGCGTCCAGCTCCATCGGCGTGGCGGTCCGCTCGACCGGGATCACCGTCCCGGGCGCCATCTTCGGGCCGGACGTGTAGGCGGGAGTGAGCTGGACGTACCGGTCGGCGACCAGGCTCGGCGCCACCGCCACGGCCTTCGCCCCGGCCGGGACGTCCACCCCCCGGTCGACGGTCATGACCGTCCTGACCCGGGTCCCCTCGGCGCGGACCGAGTCGACCGTGCCGACCTTCACGCCGAGGACCCGCACGTCGGAGCCCTGGTAGACGCCGACGGCGGTCTCGAAGTACACGGTGATCCGGGTCCCGCCCGGGTCGTGCAGGGCGACCGGCACGACGGCGGCGACGACCACCGCGAGACCGGCGGCGACCAGCGGGATGCTCAGTCGGCGCAGCATCACCCACCTCCCTTCCCGGGTGGCATGCACCCGTGATTCGGTGCCTTCGCCCCGTACTCCTTCGGGACGAGCCCGCACAGGTAGCCGTCCATCCAGCGCCCGTTGCCGAGCGTGTTGCCGAGGAGCCGCGTGTAGGGGCCGGCCGTCCTCAGCGCCCTGTCGAGGTCGTCCTGGTTCCTGCGCAGCAGGTCCGTGACGCGGCCGAGCGATCGGAGCGTCGGATCGAGCTGCCGCTGGTTGTCGTCGACGAGCCCGGTGAGCTGCTCCGCCAGCGCCTGGGTGCCGGTGAGCAGCGCGTGGATCGCCTCGCGGCGGCGCCGGATCTCGCCGAGCAGCAGGTTCCCGTCGCGCAGCAGCGCCTCGACGTTCGCGCTCTGGCCCGCCATCGTCCCGGTGACCTGCCGGGCGCCCGCCAGCAGCCGCGCGAGCTCGGCGTCCCGCGACGAGATCGTCTTCGACAGCGCGGAGACGCCGTCCAGCGCCCTGCGGACGCTCGGCGCCGTCCCCGCGAACGTCGTGGAGATCGCGTCGAGGCTCGCGGCGAGCCGGGCGGAGTCGATCCGGCCGGTCGTCCCGGCGAGATCCTCGAACGCCCTGGTCACGTCGTAGGGGGAGGTCGTCCGGTCGAGGGGGATGCGGCGGCCCGGGTCCTGCGGGCGGGCGCCGAGCGGGTCGAGGGCGAGGAACTTGTCGCCGAGCAGCGTCTTGATCGCGATGGCGGCGGTGCTGGCGTCCCCGATCCAGGCGCGGCGCACCCGGAACGCGACGGCGACCTTCGCGCCGTCCAGCCGGACCCCGGTGACCTCGCCGACCTTCACCCCCGCGACGCGGACCTCGTTGCCGGGACGCAGCCCGGCGGCCTCGCCGAACTCGGCGGTGTAGCGGGTGCCGCCGCCGATCACCGGCAGGTCCCCGGCGTTGAACGCCAGCAGGACCAGCGCGCTGATCAGCGTGAGCGACACGACCGCGACGGCGACCGGGTTCCGCTCCCGGACGGGCCGCAGCCGAGGCCGCCGGCCTTCGGCGTGCCGTCTGTTCGTCATGCGCCGCACCTTTCGGCCGTGAGCGGGACACCGGTGGGCGGCGGATGCTCCTCGCCCGGGTACTGCCGGTAGGCGGCGCCGCCGAGGTCGGCCTGGCAGAGGTAGAGGTTCATCCACGACCCGTAGGAGGCGATGCGCCCGATCGCGGTCATCTTCACCGGCAGCAGCCGCAGGAACGACTCGACCTTCGGGGAGTCGTCCGACAGGTTCCGCGACAGCCGCCCGAGCTGGGCGATGTCTCGCCTGAGCGGTTCGCGGCCGTCGCGCAGCAGGCCGGTGGCGGTGCTCGCGAGGTCGTCCAGCGCGCCGATCGCCGCGCCGATCGACGTGCGGTCGGCGGCCAGCCCGGACACGAGCCTCCGCAGCGTCCCGACCAGGTTCCCGAGGTGGTCGCCGCGCGCGTTGACCGTGTCGAGGACGGCGTTCAGGTTGTCGACGACCTGCCCGATGACCTGGTCCTTGTCGGCGATTCCGCGCGTCAGCGACCCGACCGCCGACAGCAGGCCCTCGACCGTCCCGCCCTCGCCCTGGAGCACCTGCACGATCGACCCGGCGAGCCGGTTCACGTCCTGCGGCGACAGTGCCTGGAACAGCGGCTGGAACCCGTTGAACAGCTGCGTCAGGTTCAGTGCGGGCGCCGTCCGCTCGACGGGGATGGTGGCGCCGGGCCGCAGCGTCCCGCCGGTCCCGGCGCCCCGTCCCAGCTCGACGTACCGCTGCCCGATCAGGTTCAGGTACTTGATCGTGGCGGTGGACGAGGCGGGCAGCCGGCGCCCGCGCTCGACGGAGAACGAGACCAGCGCGACGCGGCGGTCCACGACCTCGATGCCGCCGATCCGGCCGACCTCGACGCCCGCGATCCGGACGCCGTCGCCCTCGCGGAGCCCGGACGCGTCGGTGAAGCGCGCCCGGTAGGTGACGGCGTCGCCGCCGCCGGACCCGGTGATGCTGAGGGCGAGCATCGCGGTCGCCACCACGGTCACCACGACGAAGGCCAGCGACTTGACCAGCGGCTTCGCCAGGCCCCGTTTCCCTCGCGCCGTCCGGTTCACTTGAGCCTCACCTCCGTGCCCCGGTAGACGGGCCCGACGAGGACGCTGCTCCAGTCGGGCAGCGCCTCCGGAACCTCCTGGAGCCCGGGGGCGAGCAGCTCGTTGACGAGGCGGTTCTCCTCGGGCGAGTTCGGCAGGCCGAGCGCGCCCGGCGCCACCGCGACGGGCGTCGCCGCATCGACCGGCGCCGACCTCGGGACGGCGGTCCCGCCCACCGGATAGCAGTGCGGGCCGCCCTTGTCGGTGTAGCGCGGACGGTCCCTGCCCGGGACGTAGCGGCCCTTGGACGGCAGCGTCGTGACGTCCACATGCAGGCCGGGCCGGTCGGTGCCCTTGCCGAGCACCTTGTCCATCACGGGGACGAAGTCGGTCAGCATCCGCAGCGTGCACGGGTACTCGGGCGAGTACCTGCTCAGCAGTTCGAGCGTCGGGCGGCTCGCCGCCGACAGCCGGATGACGTTGCCGGAGTTCTCGTGCAGGAAGTGGGCCAGGTCCTGGGAGGCGTCCGTGACCGACGCGTACAGCCGCGCGAGGTCGTCGCGCTGCTCGACCAGCGACCGGCTCGTGGAGGCGAAGTCGTGGAGGGCCTGGAGGATGTCGGGCGCGGCCTCGGTGTAGTCGCGGCTCACCTCGACGAGCAGCCTGAGGTCGCGGTTGAGGGCCGGCACGCTCGGGTTGATCTTCTTGAGGTAGGAGTCCAGCTCGGCGATCGTCCGGCCGAGGTCGGCGCCGCGGCCGTCCAGCGCCTGGGACACGGCGGTGAGCGTCGCCGCCAGCTCCGCCGGCCGGACGGCCGTGAGCAGCGGGTACAGGGTGTCCATCACCTGCTGGAGCTCGATCGCGTTCGCCGACCGGTCCTGGCTGATGACGCTCCCGCCGGTGAGCCGTTCGGGGGAGGGCCGCGCGGGCGGGACGAGCGCGACGAACCGCGCCCCGAACAGCGTCGTCGGCAGGAGCTGGGCCGACACGTTGCGCGGCAGCAGCCGCACCTTGTCCGGCCGGATCGCCAGCCTGAGCGTCGCGACGCCGCCGTCCGAGGAGATCTCGCGGACCTCGCCGACGACCACGCCGCGCAGCTTCACGTCCGCGTGCGGGCGCATCTCGCTGCCCGCGCTCGCCGTCCGCAGCGTCACCCAGGCGACGTCGGTGAACTTCTTGCCGTAGACGGCGACCGACAGCCAGACCAGCAGCACCGGCACCAGCAGGAACGCCACCCCCGCGAGCCGCCGGCCGAGGACCCCGCCGCGGGCGTTCACCCGGCCACCTTCACCGTCGTGCCGGCGCCCCAGAGCGCGAGGCTGAAGAAGAAGTCGCTGACGCTGATCAGGACGATGGACGTGCGGACCGCGCGGCCGACGGCGCGCCCCACCCCGGCCGGTCCCCCGGCCGCGCGGTAGCCGTAGTAGCAGTGCGACAGGATCACCAGGACGCTGAACACCAGCACCTTGACGAACGACAGGACGACGTCCGCCGGCGCCAGGAACAGCCGGAAGTAGTGGTCGTAGGTGCCCGCCGACTGCCCGTTGAACACCACCGTGACCTCCCGGGACGCCAGGTAGGCGCACAGCAGGCCGATGGCGTACAGCGGGACGATCGCGACGGCGCCCGCGACGATCCGCGTCGTCACCAGGTACGGCAGCGACGGGATGCCCATGACCTCCAGGGCGTCCACCTCGTCGCTGATGCGCATGGCGCCGAGCTGCGCGGTGAACCCCGCGCCGACCGTCGCCGACAGCGCCAGGCCCGACACCACCGGGGCGATCTCGCGGGTGTTGATGTAGGCGGACGCGAACCCGGTGAACGCCGAGGTCCCGATCTGCTGGAGGGCCGAGTAGCCCTGCATGCCGACGACGACGCCGGTCGCGAGGGTCATCGCGACCATCACGCCGATCGTCCCGCCGATCACGCCGAGGCCGCCGCTGCCGAACGCGACCTCGGAGAGCAGCCGCTGCACCTCCCTGCGGTAGCGGTGGACGGCGCGCGGCGTCCACAGCAGCGCCCGGACGTAGAAGACGCCCTGGTCGCCGGGCCGGTCCAGCCACGCGAACCACCCGGCGGGGTTCGCTCCGATCACGGCCATCGCTCAGCCTCCCTTCGGCGGGACGACCTGGAGGTAGATCCCGGTGATCACGAGGTTGAGCAGGAACAGCAGCAGGAACGTGATGACGACCGACTGGTTCACCACGTCGCCGACGCCCTTCGGGCCGCCCCTCGGGTTCAGGCCCCGGTGGGCCGCGACGATCCCGGCGACGAAGCCGAACAGCAGCGCCTTCGCCTCGCCGACGTAGAGGTCGGGGAGCTGGGCGAGGGCGGAGAAGCTCGCGACGTACGCGCCGGGCGTCCCGCCCTGCATCATGACGTTGAAGTAGTAGCCGCCCGCGACGCCGACGACCGAGACGAGCCCGTTCAGCAGGAAGGCGACGGCGACGCACGCGAGGACGCGCGGGACGACGAGCCGCTGGACGGGCGAGACGCCGAGCACCTCCATCGCGTCCAGCTCCTCGCGGATCGTCCGGGCGCCGATGTCCGCGCAGATCGTCGAGCCCGCCACCCCCGACACCAGCAGCGCCACGATCATCGGGCTGGCCTGCTGGATCACCACCAGGACGCTGGCGGCGCCGGTGAACGACTGCGCGCCGAACTGCTGGGTGAGGGAGCCGACCTGCAGCGACGTCACCGCGCCGAACGGGATCGACACGAGCGCCGTCGGCAGGATCGTCACGCTGGCGATGAACCAGAACTGCTCGACGAACTCGCGGACCTGGAAGGGCCGCCGGAACGCCATGCCGGACACGGTGGCGCCGAGCGCGAACATCCGGCCCGCCTCGCGCAGCGCGCTCAGCGGATACGTGGCCAGGGGCGCCGTCATCCGGCGGCTCCTGCCCGCGTGAAGGCCGCCGGAGCCCCCGGGTCCTGGCGCGGCGTCATCTCTTGCACGCCGGCGCCTTGGCGAACGCCGCGGCCAGCTGCGGGTTCTTCCGGAGGTCCTGCTCGGGCCCCTGGTAGCCGCTGTACTGCCCGAACGCCTTGCCCATCTGGTCGACGGCCCGTTGCAGCGACCGCCTGTCGGTCACGTTCGCCCGCTCGAGGTTCTTGGACGCGGTCGTGACGGTCGAGTGCGTGCGGGTGAGGTTGTTCATCGTGGTGGAGAACACGGCCTCGCCGTTGTCGACGGGCGGTGCGCCGAGCCCCGACAGCCTCGTCTCCAGCGTCCGCATCCGGTCGGAGATGCCGTCGAGGAGCTGGACGAGCGACGCCTTGGACTTCAGCACGCTCGCGCTGTCCAGCTTCGGCGCCCGCATCGGGGCGCTCTGGGTGAGGACGCCGCAGGCCCTGCCCGCCCAGGCGACCTCGGGGCCGTCCTTCTTCTCCGAGCCGCATCCGGCCGCGGACAGGGCGGCCACCGAGGCCAGCGCCGCGAGGGCGAAGGATCGCCGAACCATGGTTGTCTCCTTCTCGGGGGTGGGTGACCGTGCCGGCGGTCGCGGGGTCGGGGTCAGCAGTTGGAGGCGGCGGGCTTCCCGGCGAACCGGTCGGCCAGGAACGCCATCGCGTCGTCGTTGCCGCGGTAGACGAGGGTGATGTGGCTGACGCCGTCCCACGTCTTCCAGGTGACGGGGACGCCGAGCTTGCAGTAGTCGTCCCGGAGCTGCTTGGCCTGCCCGTACGCGACGATCTCGTCGGAGACCGAGTGGTACTGGAAGACGGGGACCTTCACGGGCTCGCCGCCCAGCTGGTTCTCCGCGACGCGGTCCAGCCAGGCCTCGGTCGCGAACGGGCTGGTGGTGAAGTAGTCGGGGATCGTCTTGCCCCTGTAGTCGAGCAGCAGCTCCAGCGTGCAGGCGCCGCCCTCCAGGCCGTCGACCATGGCGCGGCCCGCGTCGTTGAGGTAGGACGCGAGGTCCAGCTCCGGGTAGGCGTGGTCCATGCCGACCATCGAGTAGAGCAGGAAGCCGAACGGGTCCCGGCCCTCCAGCGGCAGGCCCACGGCGGCCAGGTCGGACGGCACGCCGCCGCCGACCACGCCCGCGAGCTTCAGCTCCGGCGCGTACTCCGGCTGCTTCTGCCCCGCCCACATCGCGGCCGCGCCGCCCTGCGAGTAGCCGCGGAACGCGACCCGCGCGTCCTTCGCCAGGCCCGACTCGGGGAGCCGCTGCGCCGCGCGGACCGCGTCGATGACGGAGTAGCCCATGGAGTCGACCACGTAGGTGGTCGCCGGGTTCTCGTGGTAGCCCTCGTAGTCGGTGACGGCGACCGCGTAGCCCTTCCCGAGCATCTCGTTCAGCGCCGCCTGCTCGTAGAAGGCGCCCTGGTCGATGAACCTGGACGGCGCGCAGCGGAACGCTGGGCCGCTGGTGCCGGGACCGAACCCCACGATCGGCGCCTTCGCCGGGTCCGCCTTCTTCGGCACGAGGACGATCCCGGTGACGGCGACGGGCTTGCCGAGCGCGCCGGTCGACAGGTACATGACCTGCCAGGCGTCCGCGAGGGAGCGCGCGGCCGGCGGGCCCGCCTTGGCCGGGCGCGCCCGGATGACGTCGCCCGGGGAGCCGGACGGCAGCGGCGAGGGCGGGGTGTAGAAGGCGTCCCCGGCGGGACCGAGATCGGTCGCCGGGGCCGCCGAGGCGGGCGCGGAGGACGCCGGGACGGCGCAGAGCGCGGCCAGCAGCGCGGCGGCCAGGGCCACGAGCGCCGCTAGCCGGTGGTGGTGGTTCGGCATCGCCTGCTCCTAGCTCGTCTTCTTCGGGGTGAGCGTCACGGTGACCGCGTTGCCGGGGCCGGCGAGGGAGGAGCCGAGGACGCCGGTGAGCGCGCCGCAGCCGTCGATCGGCGGCAGCTCGTAGGCGCCGGCCAGCGCGCCGCCCGCCTTCGGGTCGAACCCGGCGGCGGAGGTCAGCGTGAGGCCGGTCGGACGGGACGTCCGGCACGCCTCGCCGCCTCCGACGGGCAGGAAGCCGAACACCGTGAACGCGGGGAAGCGCGCGGTCACCTTCGAGACGGTGGTGAGGACGCCGTCCTTGTAGGTCCCGGTCGTCCCGCCCTCGGCGGCGAACACGACGTCGGCCGTCACGGGCAGGAAGCCGAGCATCTGGAACCGGGCCTTGGACGGGTCCAGCGTGAGGCCGCCGGTGACCGCGCCGCCGTCGATCTTCGCGTCGAGGGCGCCGGTCAGCGGGATCGTCCCGCCGGACGCCCTGATCGTGGAAGAGCCCTGGAGCGTGTAGGAGTACGGCGCGGCCCCCGGGCCGCCGTCCTCGTCCACGATCTCGAAGGAGGCGAGGACGGCGTCCTGCCCCGGGTCCTGCGTGCACTCGGACTCGAACGTGCCGAGCCCGGAGGCGCCGCCGTCGTCCGTCCGCGGGGTCAGGGTCAGGACGAGGTCCCCCACGGTGACCTTGCCGGGCCCGGCCTTCGTGAACGTCAGGTCGGGCGCCGCGCCGCGCCCCTTCACGGTGAAGCCGCCGGACGCCGGGATCGGCGTCCCGTCCAGCGCGGAGTCGACCTCGACGGGCAGGCCGTCCGGCGTCTCGGGGACGGTCAGCGTCGCGTCGGCCAGCGCGTGGCCCTGCAGGGTCGTCGCGTACAGGGCCCGCAGGCCCCGCGCGGACTCCGCGCTCACCGTCGAGACCGAGTCGACGGTGATGCCCGGCATGACCTCGCCGACCTCGACCCGGGCGGGGACGTTCGCGCTGAGCTCCACGTGCACCGGCTGGGGCCCGAGGAGCGGGAACGTGCAGTGGTAGTCGAGCCCGAGGGTGGCCGGGCCCGCCGCGGCGGGGCCCGCGCCGGCGAGGCCCGACGCCAGCAGCGCGGCGGCCAGGGCCAGCGCGGCGCCCGTTCTCTTCTTCTTCGTCACCTGTCGACCTCGCCTCGTCTGGGAGGGGCCCCCGCCGTGTCCGGCTGCGCCGCGTCCGCGGCACGCCGCGTTCGCGGCGCGGCGGCGGGGGCCCGCCCTGGTTGACCGTCAGCTCACCGCCGCCGTCACGCCTTGGGCGTGAGGGTCAGGTCGATGGTGTTGCCGTCACCGGCGGTGAAGAGGTTGAGGATGCCGGTCAGCGGCCCGCACTGGTCGATCGACGAGAGCGCGTACCGTCCGCTGATCTTGCCGCCGACGCCCGGGTCGAAGAACTCGCCCGCGGGCGACTGGAGCCGGATGTCGGAGGGCTCGGTGGTCTGGCAGTTCTCACCGCCGCCGATCGGGATGGCGCCGAACACGTTGAACGACGACAGCTTGGTGATGACCTTGCTGTTGGTCGTGAGCTGGCCGTCCTTGTAGAGGCCGGTGGTCGGGCCCTGCGTGACGAGGCCGATGTCGGCGGTCACCGGCAGGAAGCCGAGGATCTGGAAGTTGCCCTTGGTCGGGGCGAGCTTCAGGTCCGCGGTGACGGCGCCGGTGTCCAGGTTCAGGTCGGCGCCGACGGAACCGGTCAGGGGCGCCTTGCCGTTCGGCGCCTTCACGAACGTCTCACCGGAGAGGGTGAAGTCGTAGTGCTCACCGCCGGTGGGAGTCGGGGTGGGCGTGGGGGTCGGGGTGGGAGTGGGGGTCGGAGTCGGCGTGGGAGTGGGGGTGGGCGTCGGGGTCGGCGTGGGGGTCGGCGTGGGAGTGGGAGTCGGCGTCGGGGTCGGGGTGGGCGTCGGCGTGGGGGTGCCGCCGTCGGTGATGGTGAAGTGGGCGAACGGCTCGTCCTGGCCCGGGTCCTTGGTGCAGGTCACGTCCTTGCCGCCGGCCCAGACCTCGGTGCCGTCGGCCTTCTTCGGGTTGATGTGCTGCGTCAGCCCGACGATCGTGATCTTGCCTTCGCCGGTCTGGCTGAACACCAGCTGCGGCGCGTCGCCCTCGGCGACCAGGTCCCAGGTCGCCCCGGCCTGCTGCGGGATGTCGACCTTGTTGATGACGACGTCCGTCGCGACCGGCAGGTTCGGGTCCTCGGGCACCGACACGACCGAGTCGGCGGAGGCCGTGCCCTCCAGCGTGACGGCCTTCACCGCGCGCAGGCCGTTGGTGATGGTCCCGGTGATGTGCGCCGTCGACTTGATATGGAAGGGCGGCGACAGCTCCCCGACCTTGATGCTGGACGGGAAGTCGCTGTCGATGTCGACCGTGAGCGGCTGGTTGCCGATCAGCGGGAAGACGCAGTGGAAGTTCAGCGTCTGGTGGATCGGGTCCGCCAGGGCGGGGCCGGCGCCGACGACGCCGAGCAGGGAGAGGCCGAGGCCCCCGATGGCCGCGGTCGCGAGGCCCTTGGCCGTGCGCCGCTTGCGCGTACCGAGCTTGTCGTCCAACTTTCTGCCTTTCGTCCGGAACCAGATTTCCCGTACGTTTCGAGGCGGTAAATTACCGGCCTCCGGCACCCGGGTCTTCGCGGTCGACTGACAAAATCAAAGGGGTTCACGCTCACCGTTCAACGGCTTTTCAAAAGTGCGGCCACTTGAGCACGATCTGACATTTTTCGAGCTTTTCGAGGGCAGCGTCAGATCACCGGACGACAGCGTTTCCGCACTTTGTCATCCGGTGCTCGAATCACCGGCGCGAACGGATCAGAGGTGCTGGTAGGTGGTGTAGTCGGAGGCGAAGTCGTTGTCTTTCAGGAAGTTGGTGAAGCTCATCGTGATCGTGGCGTCGAGGCCCTCGACGTAGTGCCACCACCCGATCGGGATGAACAGCAGCTCACCGGGGGCGAGCGTGCACTCCAGCACCTGCGCCCCGCGCATGGCCGGGAACCTGTCGTAGTCGACGTCGCTCCCGTCGACCTCCGAGTAGCAGTGCAGGGTGTTGTAGACGTGGGCGGTGTCGTGCATCGGCACCATCCTGACCCTCTTGCGGCCCATCACCTGCGCCATGAAGTTGTTGGTCAGGTCGTGGTGATAGGGCGTCTTCGTGCCGGGCGGGCCGAGCCAGAAGAAACTGCGGCCCTTGACCTCGCCGCCGTCCAGGTACTCGGAGACCGGGTCGATGTCGTCCCACAGGACGTCCAGCGCCCGCTGGTTTCGGGACGCGTTGTTGGCCGTCATGTAGAAGTCGTTGGTCGTCCCGGCCGCCTCGACCATGTCGACGTACTCGCGGAACGGCATGAGCCGCTTGTGCCGCGGCCCGTTGATCTCGTAGTTCTCGTCGGACTCGCGGCCGAACTGCACCTCGACCTCGTTGCCGCCGCACGTCGCGCGCAGGTAGTCGAAGTCCCACTTCGTGAGCGCGGGCCACGACTTGAGCATTCCGGTGATGATGACGGGGCGGTTCTGGAAGTAGTACTCCTCGAAGAACTCGTCCCGGGAGAGGCGCTCCCTCCGGACGATTTCGCCGCCGTCCGCGCGCATCCGGGCGAGCCGCCCGTAGACGGTCAGCGTCCACTCGCGCTTGCGGAGCCGGTTGGCGACGCGGGTCGCGCCCAGCACGTACGGGCTCGCCAGCGCGCCGGCCACCTCCCGGGCGGCCTCCTCCTCGGTGAACCCGTTGCTCGCCAGCGCCGCGCGGATCACCTCCGGCGGGTTGCCGAGCAGCAGGTTCTCGGCGATCCAGCGGCGCCACTGGTCCTTCGGTCGGGTGGTGGTCACGGCGTTCCTCCGTGGTTCGGTGAGCAGGCGTTGTGATGAGCAGGCGTTGCGGTGGGCGGGCACGTCGTTCAGCCGGCGGGGCGCGGGGCGGTGCGCGCGGGGGCGGGGACGACCGGCGGGCAGCTGATGTCGGCGTCCGGGATGCAGGTGGCGCCCAGGGTGACGCGCAGCAGGTTCCCCGGGCCGGAGACGGCGCCGTCGAACAGCGGGCCGAGGTCCTCGACGGCCCCGCAGCCGGTGAAGCGCGGGATGCGGAACGAGCCGTCGAGCATCCCGCCTTCCAGGACGCTGGTCATCTCGCCCTTGAGGACGATGTCGGCGTCGGCGGCGGTGCGGCAGTTCCCGCCGACGTCCAGCGGCGTCCCGTTGACGGAGACGTCCGAGATGCGGATCGACATCCGCATGTGGGCGCTGACGGACTGGACGCCGGTCTGCATGTCGCTGACGGCCTCGAACGTCCCGTAGTCCTCGCCCGGCCCGAGGGGGCGCTGCGTCATCTCCATCGTCGCGGTCGTCGGCATGAACCCGAAGGTCAGGAACGTCGACCGCGACCGCAGCGGCGAGACGAACCGCTGCCGGACGGAGGCGCCGGTGTCGGTGAGCGCGTAGACGACATTGGTGAGGGCGGGGCGGCCGAACTCCGGATCGTTCAGGATCGCGGCGCCCTTGAGCTTGGCGACGTTGGAGAACCCCGACAGGTAGACGCAGCCGGGGTACCAGTCATCGGTGGGCCCGGTGAACCTCCCGCACTCGGCCGGGGTCTCGCCGGGCGCCGCGGCAGCCCGCTTCCCTGTCTTCGGCGGCGCGGTCTTCGGCGGCGCGGGCGTCGCCGGGGCCTCGCCGGCGGGGACGGGCACCGTGGCGAGGACGTGCTCCGCCGTCGGCTCGCACCCGATGGTGATCGCCGGTTTCGCGTCCTCGGGGACGCCGCCGTGGGCGTCGCGCGGGCCGAGCTCCAGCGTCAGGTCCCCGGCGGTGAACGTGAGGTCGCCGGTCCCGGCGGGCGTGACCGGCGGGACGTCCCCGGACGCCGCCAGGACCAGGTCGGCGCCGTCCGCGACCGGGGTGGCGGGCGTGGCGAGTCCCGGCCAGGCCGCCGGGGCGGACCGGCCGTCCTGCCGCACGGACACGCCGAGCTCCGCGGTCCCGGCGACGGAGGCGCCGCCGAGCGCGCTCACCTCGGGCACCGCGGCCTTCGGGATCGTCACCGCGACCGTGACCCGGCCCGGCCGCACGGGTCGTCCGGCCGTTCCCGTCGCGGGGAACGCGCCCCGCACCCGGACGCCGACCTCCCGCGACGTCCCGGACGGCAGGCGGCACGCGTAGGTCAGGGCGGCGTCCGCCTCCTGCGCCCGCGCCGCACCGCCTGGCAGGGATCCGGTCACGAGCGCGCCCAGCCCGACGGCCGTCACGGCGCCGAGCCTCCAGCGGGCGGGGGTCCTCATCGTCGATCACCTCTCCTGGGACTGCTGCGGACGTGCGGGCCGGCGCGAGGTCACGTCCACCCGGGAAGCCACAGGCGGGCCTGCCGGCCGGCCTCCGGAAGGGGCTGGCCTGTGAGGATCGGCAGGAGGTAGGCCAGGTTCACCGCCACGAGCGCGAGGTAGGCGGCCCCGGCGGCGCCGAGCAGCAGGCGCGGCACGGGCCGCTCCCGGTGCGGGGCGGAGACGCCGTCGAAGAGCAGGACGATCGCGAGGATCGCGAACGGCAGCATCGGCAGCGCGTAGGTGGAGTACATCGTCCGGCCGGCGAGCGCGGCGGGGAACCAGGGCAGCCAGCTCGCGAGGTAGCCGCCCACGACCGCCGCGGCCCGCCGGTCGCGCGCCGCGAAGGCGCAGACCACCATGCCGAGCAGCGCGACGATGGAGAACCACCAGAGCGCAGGCGTGCCGAGGTGGGAGATCTCGCTGACGCACTTCGCGGCGCCGCAGCCGTCCCGTCCCTGCGGTACGGAGGTGCGCCACATGACGGCCGGATGTCCGAGGACGGGCCACTGCCAGGGCCACGACTGGCCGGGGTTCGGCTGCGTCACGCCGCCGTGGAAGTCCAGAGTCATCGCGTGGTAGTGCCACAGCGACCGCAGCGGATCGAGGAACGACGGCCACAGGCCGCTCGGATGCGCCTCGGCCCAGCGCCGCTGGAACCCCGGGACGTTCTGGCCGAAGAGGGCCTTCTGCAGCGGCGTCCCTGAGACGAACCAGCCCCACCAACTAGCCAGGTAGACGACCCCGGCGACGGCCCACACCTGGACCAGCGAGGGCAGGAGGTCGAGCCTGGCCATGCCACGCCACGGCCGGACGGCTCCGGTGTCCTTGCGCGCTTTCCCGTCCCAGATCAGCGCCAGCGCCCAGAAGAACACGAGCACGGAGGCGCCGGACCATTTCGTCGCGCAGGCGAGACCGAAACAGACCCCGCCCGCCAAGCGCCACCCATGCCAGACGAACGGCCCGCCAAGCCCCCCGCTATCGGAACGCGCGGCCAGGGCCTCCCGCGTCCTGTCCCGATCGGCGATGAGGCAGCCGAACCCGGCCAGCACCCACACGAGCAGGAAGATGTCGAGCATGGACGCGCGGCTGGACACCAGCCACGAGCCGTCCAGTGCGAGCAGCAGCCCGGCCGCGCAGCCGAGAACGGTCGAGCCGGTCAGCCGCCGCGCGATGCGGGCCAGCATCAGCACCGCCAGCACCCCCGCCGCACCCGCCGCGCACCGGTAACCGAACGGGCCGGATCCGAAGAGCGCCATCCCGGCGGCGATGAGCCACTTCCCGAGCGGCGGATGCGCGGCCCACTCGCCGCCGCCCGCGAGCCCCGCCGCGGGATGCCCGGCGATGAAGAAGGAGTCGGCGTACTCGCCGTTCGGCCCGCCGCGCCAGTTGTGCTCGACCCCGTAGTGCAGGAACGCCCAGGCGTCCTTGGCGTAGTACGTCTCGTCCCACACGAGGGCGTGAGGGGCGCCGAGCCGGTGGAACACCAGGAACCCGGCGAACGCCGCGACGAGCAGCGGCCCGGCCCAGCCCCACGCGGACGCGCGCCGACCGGCCGGCGCGCCGGCCGCGGACGCCGGTTCTTCCACCGCTACGGAGGCGGTCAAGGTGCTCCCCTTCGCTAAGGCGTGGACGGGGAGAAGAACCGTAATGAGCGGCGCACCACCGGATGAACCAAGTCCGCGACGAAGAAAGGGCGGCGATTACTCACCTCTGTGAGTTTTCTAACGTCCCGCTCCGGAAACCCGAATGCCGTTATAGAAGCGAACGACAACTTCTCCGAACACCGCTGTCCCGAGACGCGCGATTTCCGCCCCGCGAAAGGGGCAAGGCCCGGAACGCCGCGTCACCCCGCCGTCCAGCGGCGGAGTTTCTCGGGGTTGCGCACCACCCAGATGCGCCGGATCCGGTCTTCCGCGATCTGGAACGCGAACACCGACACGATGGCGCCGTTCTGCTGCGCCACCAGGCCGGGCTGCCCGTTGACCAAACGCTCCGCGAACGTCATGTCGTCGGGCCTGCGCCGGGCGAGTTCGAGCCAGGCGCGCGCGATCCGCTCGCCGCCCTCGATGGGGGGCGAGAAGGTGGTGGCGAGGCCGCCGCCGTCGGCGACCGCCGTGGCGTCGGGGTCGACCAGGCGGATGAGGGCGTCGATGTCCTTCGCCTCCCACGCCCGCCTGAAGGCTCTGACGACAGCGGCGTGCCGGGCCGGCGGGGCCGCGGAGGGCTGCGAGGCGCGGACGCGGCGGCGGGCCGAGGAGGCCAGCTGGCGGCACGCCGCCGGAGTGCGGCCGACGATCTCGGCCACTTCGGCGAAGGGGTGGCGGAAGACGTCGTGCAGGATGAACGCGACGCGCTCGGCGGGGGTCATCGATTCGAGCACGACCAGGAAGGCCAGGCTGAGCGACTCGTCCAGGGTGACCCGGTCGGCCGGGTCCGCGGCCGCGCCGTCCGGCCGCCCGCCGATCCACTCCGCGCGCTCGGGCAGCGGCTCGGGGATCCAGTCGCCCACATACGTCTCTCGCCGGGCCCGCGCCGAGCCGAGCACGTTCAGGCAGATGCGGCCGGCGACCGTCGTCAGCCAGGCCCCGGGCACCTCGACGGCCTCCTGCTGCTGCCGGGACATGGCGTACCAGCGGGCGTAGGTCTCCTGCACGGCGTCCTCGGCCTCGGCCAGGGAGCCCAGGAGCCGGTAGGCGAGACCGGTCAGGCGCCGCCGCTCGCTCATGATCGCATCCAGGTCCGGGTCGGGCCGGTCCTGCTCGGGCTCGGATCGGATGGTCATGGCGCCGACGGCTCCCTCGGTCGAATCGGTCCTCACCCCTTCGACAGGACGGCGCACCGGAATGTGAGGCGGCGCGCCTGCCTCACGTTTCCGCGGGCTGCGTTGTCGAACTGCTCAGACCACCCCATCATCCGGCGACAAGGAGCTCAGCGACATCATGACCACCTCGATTCCGGCGCCGCCGTTCACCGAAGCGGCGCCCGGGCGGCGTCTGGAACGGGCGGCCGCCGCCCTCACCGCGCACGGTTTCACCGTCGAGATCCTCGATGACGCCGCCGCCGCGCGCACCCGTGTCAGGGAGCTGATCCCCGAGGGCGCCGGCGTGTTCACCGCGGCCAGCGAGACCCTCCGCCTGTCCGGCATCGACGAGGACATCAACGGCAGCGGACGATACGACGCCGTCAAGCCGCGCATCCTGGCCATGGACCGCGCCACCCGTACGGACGAGATCCGGCGGCTGTGCGCCGCCCCCGACGTCGTCGTCGGCAGCGTCCACGCGGTCACCGAGACCGGTTCCCTCGTGGTCGCCTCGGGCAGCGGAAGCCAGTTGCCCGGCTACTCCGGCGGAGCCGCCCGCGCGATCTGGATCGCCGGCGCCCAGAAGGTGGTGCCCGACCTGAGCACCGCGCTGCGCCGCGTCGAAGACCACTGCCTGCCGCTGGAGAACGCCCGCGCCCTGAAGGCCTACGGCACGCCCAGCGCCGTCAACCGCCTCCTCATCCTCAACGCGGAATACCAACCCGGACGCGGCACCGTCCTGCTCCTCCGCGAATCCATCGGCTTCTGACCCCCGGAGGTCGTCCCGCGGCCAGGGCGACGGCGCGCCTGTTCTGGACCGGAAAGCGGTCAGGGCCGTCAGACCCTTTGGTCTGACGGCCCTGGTCGGCCGGTTCACGGTCAGGCCTTGTTGTAGGTGCGCTTGGCCCAGAAGTAGGAGAGGAGGGCGAGGCCGGCGCACCACGCGGCGGCGATGGCGCCGCTGTTGCCGATCGGGGTGCCGAGCAGGAGCCCGCGGACGGTCTCCATGATCGGGGTGAAGGGCTGGTACTCGGCGAACCAGCGCAGGGCGGTGGGCATGGAGTCGGTGGGGACGAAGCCGCTGCCGAGGAAGGGCAGGAGGATCAGCGGCATCGGGGCGTTGCTGGCGGCCTCGGGGGTCGAGGCCTTCAGGCCGAGGGCGACCGACAGCCAGGTGACGGCCACCGCGAACAGGGTCAGCATCCCGGCGGTCGCCAGCCACTCGACGGCGGAGGCGTTCGGGCGGAAGCCGATCGCCAGCGCGATGCCGATGAGGACGGCCATGCCGAAGAGCTGCTGGACGACGCTGGCGACGACGTGGCCGGTGAGGACCGAGGCCCGGGAGATCCGCATGGTGCGGAAGCGGGCGACGATGCCCTCGGTCATGTCGGTGGCGACCATGACGGCGGTTCCGGTCGCGGCGGTCGCGGCCGTCATGAGCAGGATGCCGGGGACGACGTAGTTCACGTAGGCGTCCCGGCCGCCGCCGAGCCCGCTGCCGAGGGTGCCGCCGAGGACGTAGACGAACAGCAGCAGGATGATGACCGGCGTGATGATCAGCTGGATGGTCATGGACGGGTAGCGGACGATGCGCTTGAGCTGCCGCCGGACCATGGTGGAGGAGTCGCGCGCGGCGAGGGTGAGCGTGCTCATCGGAGGGCCTCCTTGGTTCCGGCCGTGTCGTCGGCCTGCCGGCCGGTGAGGGTGAGGAAGACGTCGTCGAGGTCGGGCGTGTGCACCGACATCTCGTCGATCTCGATCGAGTGGTCGTCCAGGACGGCGAGCACGTCCCGGATCATCCGGACGCTGCCGTCGCTCGGCACCTGGAGGGTGAACGCCTCCGGGTCGGGGGTGCCGGCGCCGAGGGCCAGCGCGGCGGCGTCGAGCCGGCCGGGCTCGCCGAACTTCAGCAGGATGTGGCCGCCGGGGATGCGCCGCTTCAGCTCCTCGGAGGTGCCCTCGGCGATCAGCCGCCCCTGGTCGAGGAGGGCGATGCGGTCGGCGAGCTCGTCGGCCTCCTCCAGGTACTGCGTGGTGAGGAAGATGGTGACGCCGTCCCGGACGAGGTCGCGGACGATGCCCCACATGGCGCGGCGGCTGCGCGGGTCGAGGCCGGTGGTGGGCTCGTCCAGGAAGATCAGCTTGGGGTCGCCGACCAGGGTCATCGCCAGGTCGAGCCGGCGCTGCATGCCGCCGGAGTAGGTCGAGGCCGGCTTGCCCGCCGCGTCGACCAGGTCGAACTTCTCCAGCAGTTCGGCGGCCTTCCGCCTGCCCTCGCTCTTCGGCAGGTGCCTGAGGTCGGCCATGAGGAGGAGGTTCTCCTCGCCGGTCAGGAGCTTGTCGACCGCCGAGTACTGCCCGGTCACCCCGATCGCGCCGCGCACGTCGTCGGCCTGGCGGCCGAGGTCGAACCCCGCGACGCGGACCTCGCCGGCGTCGGCCCGGATCAGCGTGGACAGGATCTGGACGGTGGTGGTCTTGCCCGCGCCGTTCGGGCCGAGCAGGGAGAAGATCGTTCCTTCGGGGACGGACAGGTCGATGCCGTCCAGGACGACCTTCTCGCCCTTCTTGTCGCGGTAGGACTTGCGCAGCCCGGTCGCCGCGATGGCCAGGTCGGTCATGGTGCTGCTCCTTTGGGGGGTCGCGTCGGGGCCGCGGGTCAGAGGCTGCGGGCGGTGATGTCGCCGTGCATCGTGGTGGCGTGGAGGTCGAGTTCGGCGGTGCCGTCGTTCTTGAGGGTGTTGGTGATGCGGCCCTGGCTGGTGCCGGCGTCCAGGGAGGCCGAGACGCCCGCGGCGGCGCCGACCGAGATGTCGCCGGACATGGTGCGCAGGACGACCTTGCCGCCCGCGGCCTCGGTGATCCGGATGTCGCCCCGCTGGGTGCTGATCTCCGCGGGGCCGCCCAGCCGGCCGACCTCGACGTCGCCGTCGGTGGCGGTGAGGCGCAGGCTCGCGGCCTCGTCCAGCTTGATCGAGCGGTAGGCGCCCTCGAAGGCGACGTCGCCGAACCGTCCGACGGTCCGGAGCTCGGCGGCGGCCGCCTTCCCCTCGACCCGGGACCCGGTGGGCAGCTGGACCGTCACCTCGACCGCCCCGGAGGAGCCGAGGCGGTTGTTCACCGGGACCGCGATCCGCAGGACGCCGTCCGCGTACTCGACCGCGGTCTGCTCCGCGGCCTTCACGTCGCGGCCCTTGGACGCGTCGGCGGGCCGGACCTCGACCGCGGTGTCGGTGCGGTCGGCGGCGATGAGCTGGACGCGGCCGGCGGGGACGTCCAGGACGGCGGTGATCGGGGCGGGGGTGTCGAACTTCTGCATCGTGCTCTCCTTGCGGTCCGCCTTGCGGCTGCTTGTTTCGAACAACGCAAAAGCTACGTTGCTTTCCAGATACAGGCAACACGATCTTTGCATTGAAGTAGCATTTGCGCAGGTCAGAGTTAGATAATCATTGCAACAGACTGGAATCTAACGCAACGCAACGCTGCCGAACGTTGCAATGTACTGAAGGTGAACGCTATGGTGGAGGCGTCAGGGAACACCACGGCCCCGCGGGGCACGAAAGGGGTCGTGATGCCGGGAGGCAGGCTCACCCAGCAGGAGCGCCAGCAGATAGCGGTGGGGCTGGCCGACGGCCTCGCCTACGCGGAGATCGCGCGCCGCCTCGACCGTCCGACCTCCACGGTCACGCGCGAGGTGATGCGCAACGGCGGCCCCACCGGCTACCGCGCCGACCTGGCCCACCACGCCACCCAGCGCCGCACCCGGCGGCGCACCCAGACCGCGGCCCGGGGAACGCGGGCGGCGCCGCAGCCCTACGGACGCGACGCCGAGGCGGTGCTGGAGTTCCAGGAGACCCTCGCCACCGTCATCATGACGTCGGGCCTGCCCAAGATGACGGCCCGGGTGCTGAGCTGCCTCTACACCGCCGACACCAGCCTCACCGCCTCCGAACTCGCCGAGCGGCTCCAGGTCAGCCCCGCGTCCATCTCCAAGGCGGTCGGCTTCCTCGCGGACCTGGAACTCATCCGCCGGGAGAGCGACGGCCGGCGCGACCGCTACGTCGTCGACAACGACCTCTGGTACCAGTCGATGATCCGCAGCATCCGGGACAACGACCGCTTCAGCGAAGCAGCGCGGGAGGGCGTCGCCGTCCTCGGGCGCGGCACCCCGGCCGCCACCCGCCTGGAGAACGCCGCCCGCTTCCTCGACTTCGTCAGCGAAAGCCTGAACCGGGCCGTGGAGCAGGCCCGCGACGTCCTCTACACCAAGCCGGAAACGCCCCCGGTCGCCGCCGCGCCGGAACCGGACCGCGGCTAGGGCCGTCCCGGCGCCCCGGCCGGACGCGGGCGGCGTCATCGCGGCCCGTGGCGCAGTTCACACGAGCGGCCTGTCAGAAGGACGCGGCCGCCGGTGTCTCGTGTGCGTCAGGAGGCCCGCGATCGATTCGCGCGGCACGCCGCACCACGAGTGAGGACGAAGTCATGGCGACCACGAAGGCGGCCGCGCCGCCGGCCGGCTCGCGCCGCTGGGCCGCGCTGCCGTTCATCGGCCTGGCCCAACTAATGATCGTTCTGGACGGGACGGTCGTGAACATCGCGCTGCCGTCGCTCCAGCGGGACCTGCAGATCTCCGACGGCGACCGGCAGTGGATCATCACCGCGTACACGCTGGCGTTCGGGAGCCTGCTGCTGCTCGGCGGCCGGATCGCCGACTACACCGGCCGGAAGCGGGCCTTCCTGGTCGCCCTGCTCGGCTTCGCCGGCGCGTCGGCGCTCGGCGGCGCGGCGGGCGACTTCGAGATGCTGCTGACGGCCCGCGCGCTGCAGGGCGCGTTCGGCGCGCTGCTCGGGCCGTCCGCGCTGTCGCTGCTGGCCGTGACCTTCACCGGGCCGAAGGACCGCGCCAAGGCGTTCGGGATCTGGGGCGCGATCTCCGCCGCGGGCGGCGCGATCGGGCTGCTGGCCGGCGGGGCGCTGACCGACTACCTGGACTGGCGCTGGTGCCTGTACATCAACATCCCGATCGCCGTGGTCGCTGCGGTCGGCGGGTTCGCGATGCTCACCGAGTCCCGGCACCCGGGCTCCGCCCGGTTCGACTTCCTCGGCGTCCTGCCGGTCACCGGCGGGCTGGTCGCGATCGTGTACGCCACGGGCCGGGCCGGGTCGGACGGCTGGGGCTCGGCGAAGGTCATCGGCCTGCTCGCCGCCGGCGCGGTGCTGCTCGCCGCGTTCGCCCTCGTCGAGAGCCGCGTCGCGCAGCCGCTGCTGCCGCTGCGCGTGGTCGCCGACCGGACACGCGGCGGCGCCTACCTGGCCGTGGGCCTGTCGGTCATCGGGATGTTCGGCGCGTTCCTCTTCCTGACGTACTACATGCAGGTCGTCAAGGGGTACTCGCCGATCAGAACGGGCGCGGCCTTCCTTCCGATGGCCACGGCGGTGCTGCTGTCGGCCGGCGGCCTCACCACCCGGCTGCTGCCCAGGGTCGCGCCGCGCGCTCTGATCGTCCCCGGCATGCTGGTGAGCTCCGCCGGCATGTTGTGGATGCTCACCCTGGATCCCGGCACCCCCTACGCCGCGGGCGTCCTCGTCGCCCAGCTCCTCCTCGGCTTCGGGGCGGGCATGATCATGCCGGTCGCCCTCGACTACGCGACCCACGGCGTCGGCCAGGGCGACTCCGGCATCGCCTCGGCGACCGTCAACACCGCGCAGCAGATCGGCGGTTCGATCGGCATCGCGCTGCTCAACACCATCGCCACCGCGGCGACCGCGGACTACCTGGCCTCGCACGGCCCGAGCCCGGCCGTCGCCAAGCAGGCACTGGTGGAGGGCTTCGCCGCGGCCGGCGCCTGGTCCGCCGGGATCCTCGTGGTCGGCGCACTGATCGTCGCCGTCCTGATGAACACCCCGCGCCCCGACCTCCAGACCGTTTCCGAGCACCGGACCGCCCCAGAGGACCAGGCCGTGCCCGAGGACGCCGCGGCCCCGGGCCTGCCGCCCGGAGCCCCCGCCCCCAGCGTCTGACAGACAGCGGCCGCGACCGCCGCCCAGACCACGGCCGACTGCCTTGAGGGCACGAGCCTGGTCGGCGGCGGCCCGGCCGCACTGATCTCAGTCGGCGATCCGGCGGCGGCCGGCGGGGGTCCCCTTGAGGGCGCCGAGCCGAACCAGCCAGTTCGCGTACCAGTCGGCGAAGTCGAGACCTGGGGTGAGCGCGCCGCCAGGGGCGCGCACTTCGTCGCGCCAGACCCGCCCGGGGGCCGCCCCGGTCACGACCATCCGGAAGTACGCCCCGTGCCCGATCTCGGCGATGATCACGGATCCGGTCAGCGCGTCCTCGTGGTTCCCGTGCTCGTCCAGCTCGTCGAAACGCTCAGCGGGGACGCGGGCGGTGAACGGGAAGGGCGTGGCCAGATACCGGGGCGCGTAGGCGCCGCGGTCCGCCCACCTGGCGGACCGGCCGAGCGGCCAAAGGCCGTGGCCCGGGCCGGCTCCGCCGTCACCGACCCGCAGGACGAAATCGCGGTACGAGTCGGGCAGGCGGACATCGAGACGCCGTTCCAGGTCGAGGACGTCCTCCGACCGGCACGGCGGCCCCAGCTCACCTCTGTCGCCCAGCGTGGCGAGGGCGGCGAGGATCACATGGCGGTTCCACATCCATTCCATGCGCGTCTACTCCATGCGCGTCCATCCCTGGGCGACCCGGGCGTGCTTCCGTGATCGTTAGGCCGCTCCGGCGGCGCGTTCACGGGGATTTCCGCTCCATCGCCAGGGCCTTTGGGACGCGCCGGGCCTCACGGGCTCAGCCGGGGTCTGGGGCGGGGGGACGGTCTCGGAGGTAGGTCAGGACGGCGAGGACCCGGCGGTGCGTGTCGTCGGTCTGGGGGAGGTCGAGCTTGGCCAGGATGCTGCGGACGTGCTTGCCCACGGTCGCTTCGGTGACGACCAGCCGGCGGGCGATGGCGGCGTTGGAGCCGCCCTCGGCGATCAGCGCGAGCACCTCGTGCTCGCGGGGGGACAGCGCGGCGAGCGGGTCACGGCGGCGGCCGATGAGCTGCCGGATGACCTTCGGGTCCACCACCGTCCCGCCGTCGAGGACCTGGCGCAGCGCGGCGACGAAGTCGGCGACGTCCACCACCCGGTCCTTGAGCAGGTAGCCGACCCGGCGGCCGTCGCCGGAGTCGAGCAGGTCGGCGGCGTAGCTCAGCTCGACGTACTGGCTGAGCGCCACCACCGCGAGGCCCGGGTCGGCGCGGCGCAGCCGCACGGCGGCCCGCAGGCCCTCGTCGGAGAAGCCCGGCGGCATCCGGATGTCGGTGATGACCAGGTCGGGGCGGTGCTCGGCGACGGCCGCGAGCAGGGCCTCGGCGTCGTCGACGGCGGCGGCCACGTCGAAGCCGAACCTGGCCAGCAGCCCCGCCAGGCCCTCCCGCAGCAGGACGCCGTCCTCGGCGAGGACTACCCGGACGGCGGTCGGTTCGGTTCGCAAGGCAGCTCCACGCGGACGAGGGTCGGCCCCCCGGCGGGGCTCGACACGAGCAGTCTGCCGTCGATCACCGCCACCCGGTCGGCGAGGCCGGTCAGCCCGGTGCCGCGGGACGGGTCGGCGCCGCCCGCGCCCTCGTCGGCGACCTCCACCGTGAGGACGCCGCCGGCGAGGCGCGCGACCACCGCGGCCCGGTCGGCGCCGCTGTGCTTGGCGGCGTTCGTGAGCGCCTCGGCCGCGGCGAAGTAGGCCGTGCTCTCGATCTGGCGGGGAAGCCGTCCGGGCAGGTCGGCCTCGACGGCGACCGCGAGCGGGGACCGGTCGGCCAGCTCGCCCAGCGCCGCCGCCAGGCCCCGGTCGGTGAGGACGCGGGGGTGGATCCCGTGGACGAGTTCCCGCAGCTCGGTCATGAGCAGCTTGGCCTCCGCGTGGGCGTCCGCGACGCTGCCGGCCGCCGGGGACCCGGGCGGCAGGTCGACGCGGGCGATCCCGAGCTTCAGGGTGAGGGAGAGCAGCCGCTGCTGGGCGCCGTCGTGCAGGTCGCGCTCGATGCGGCGCCGCTCGGCCTCGAACGCGTCGACCAGCCGGGCGCGGGACCGCGCGACCTCGACAAGCTCGGCCTGGAGCCGTTGCCCCGAGCCGTTGCGCAGGGAGGTCCGGGCGAGCGCGCCCTGCCCCGCGGCGACCAGGCCGAGCAGGTACGGGACGGCGGGCAGCAGCACCAGCCCCGCGGCCGCGTAGGGCAGCGCCTCCTCCGGCGTCGCGATCTTCACCGGGCCGAGCACCATCGGCCCGTCGCCGCCGAGCATGATCAGCGGGGCGACCACGGCGCCGGACTCGAAGGCCAGCACGGACAGCAGCGCCGCGTACAGGACGGGGACGGCGGCCGACAGCAGCAGGAAGTAGCCGAGCGCGCGCCAGGTGACCGGTTCGGTGTAGCGGGTGCGGAGCCACGGCAGGACGCCCCGCTCGGGCGGCCGCCGATGCCCCGGGCCCGCCGGACGGGCGTCCACCAGGCGGAGTCGGCGCCGTTCCAGACCGGTCAGCGGGATGGTCACCGCCGGCCCGAGCCCGGCGACCAGCAGGAGGCCGAGGACGGCCGGCAGCGCGCGCTCGCCGAGCGCGGCGTCCGAGGCGGCGGCCAGGAGCAGCGGCGTCCCGAGCACCGCCAGCGGCAGTCCCGCCGCGACCACGACGACCACGGTCGACAGCAGGTAGCCGGCGGCGCGCCAAGGCCAGGCCGTCAGCAGGAAGCCGCGGCGTCCCATCGCGGCCAGCAGGGTGGGCGGCGGGTCGTTCGGCACAGGCGTACGCTAGCCGACCCCGCGCCGTGCCCGGCCCGCGCGAACGCGGAGGTAGTGCTAGGCATACCTCCAAGTTGGGGGACCAGCGTGATGCGGCCGCCGGTGCCCCGGCGGTGGGATCGGAGCATGAGACGAAAGCTCCCCGCACGGGCCGTCGCGCCCTTGGCCGGCGTCACCGCTGCCGCGCTGATCGCCGGGCTCGGATACGCCTGGCCCCGTCCCGCCCCTTCCGCCGCACAGGCGGCGTCCTTCAGGACCGCGGGCTGGTCGCAGAGCTGGGGCGCGGCGATGCAGCGCCCGATCGCCGGCGGCGAGGACGAAGGCCCGAACTGGTCCGTGGAAGGCTTCGGCGACCACTCGCTGCGCCAGGTCGTCCGGCTCAGCACGGGCGGTGCTCAGGTGCGGATCCGGCTGTCCAACCTCTACGGGACCCGTCCGCTGCGGGTCGCCGCCGCGGCCGTCGCCCGCTCGGCGGGCGGCGCCCAGGCGTGGCCGGGCACCACGGCGGCGCTGAGGTTCGGCGGGACGCGGTCCGCCACCGTGGCGCCGGGCGCCGACATCGTCAGCGATCCGGTGCCGCTGGCCACCGTTCCGCTGGAGAAGCTGGCGGTCACGCTGCGGTTCACCGGCGCGACGGGGCCCGCGACGTTCCACCGCTTCACCACCCAGCCCGCCTACCGCGCCTCCGGCGACCACCTGTCCGACGAGGGCGCCGGCGCCTACACCCGTTCCACGGACGCGCTGTACTACCTGGCGGGCGTGGACGTCACCGGCGGGACCGGCGGGACGGTGGTCGCCTTCGGGGACTCGCTCATCGACGGCGTCGGAGCCGCCCCCGGCGCCGACGCGCGCCTGCCGGACGCGCTGGCCGAGCGGCTGGCCGCCGCCCGCAGCCCGCTCGGCGTCGTCAACGCGGGCATCGGCGGCAACCGGCTGCGCCACGACTCGGCATGCGCCGGGGAGAAGGCCACCGCCCGGTTCGCCCGCGACGTCCTGGACCGTCCCGGCGTGCGGGCGGTGATCGTCCATCTGGGCGCCAACGACATCCGCGAGACCCCCGGCGACCCGTGCCTGCGGCCGGGCGGACCGGCGACCGCCGCACAGGTCATCGATGCCCAGCGGCAACTGGTCCGCGCCGCCCGAGCCCGGGGTCTCAAGGTCGTCGGGACGACCATCCTGCCGATGAAGGGCGCCCTGTTCCCGGTGTGGTCGCCGCAGGTGGAGAAGAACCGCGACGCCATCAACCTCTGGATCCGGACCAGCGGCACCTACGACGCCGTCCTGGACGCCGACCGCATCATGGCCGACCCCGCCGACCCCGACCGTCCCCGCCTCTCGTACGTCTACCAGGACGGGCTGCACCCCAACGACGCGGGCTACCAGGCCCTGGCGCGCGGCGTCGACCTGCGGGAACTGCGATGAGGGGTCCCGCTGTGGCGGGCCCCGGCCCCGGCCCCGCGCCCGCGCCCGCCACCGCTCCGGTCGCGCCGGTGCAGCTGTACCAGGTGAGCAGGCACTACGGGACGGGCGAAGCGCGGGTGCAGGCGCTGACCGACGTCAGCGTGACCTTCCCCGCCGGTTCCTGGACGGCCGTGATGGGCCCCTCGGGTTCGGGGAAGTCGACCCTGCTGCACTGCGCCGCGGGCCTCGACAAGGTGACGTCCGGGCGCGTCGTGCTCGCCGGGCTGGACGTCACCCACGCCGCCGACGCGACCCTGACCGGCCTGCGGCGCCGCGCCGTGGGGTTCGTCTTCCAGAACTTCAACCTCATCGCCTCGCTCACAGCCGAGCAGAACGTCGCGCTCCCGCTGAAGCTCGCCGGCGCCCGGCCGTCGCGCCACGACGTCCGGGCCGCCCTCGCGGACGTGGGCCTGGCCGACCGCGCGCGGCACCGTCCGCGCGAGCTGTCGGGCGGGCAGCAGCAGCGGGTGGCGATCGCCCGCGCGATGGTGACGCGGCCTTCGGTGCTGTTCGCCGACGAGCCCACCGGGGCCCTGGACACCGGCTCGGCCCGCACCGTCCTGCGGCTGCTGCGCCGCATGGTCGACACCGGCGGGCAGACCGTCGTGATGGTCACCCACGACCCGGTCGCGGCGGCGAGCGCCGACGCGGTCGTGTTCCTGTCGGACGGCCGGGTCGCCGACCGTCTGATGCGCCCGTCCGCCGCCCAGGTGGCCGAGCGCCTCACGCGGTTGGAGGGCTGACACGTGCTGCGCATCTCCGCGAGCACCGTCCGGGACCGCTGGCCGCTGTTCGCCGGGGCGCTGCTCACCGTCTCCCTGGGCGTGGCGCTGGTGCAGTCGTCGGTGCTCGTGCTGCTCTCCACGGGCGAGCCGAAGATCCCGCCGGGCGCCTCCGGCCGGACGGCCGAGCAGATCCGGGAGGGGTACGTCGGGGCCGCCACGCTGCTGGGCATGGCCACCCCGCTGGCGATGTTCCTGGCGGTGTTCATCGTGGGCTCGACGTTCGCGTTCGCCGTGGAGCAGCGGCGCAAGGATCTGGCCCTGCTGCGCATGCTCGGCGGGAGCCGTCCCCAGTTGATCAGGCTGCTGCTCGGCGAGGCGTTCCTGCTGGGGCTGGCGGGCAGCGTCCTCGGGATCCTGCTGGGCGTGCCGGGCACCTGGCTCCAGGCCCGCCTGCTGATCGGGATCGGGCTGCTCCCCGGCGGCTTCTCGGCGCACTGGTCTCCCGGAATCCTGCTGCTGTCGCCGAGCGTCGGCATCGGCGTCGCGGTCTTCGGAGTGCTGTCGGCCTCCTACCGGGCGGCCCGGGTCCGTCCTCTGGACGCCCTGCGCGCCGCCCCGCGCGCGACCCGGGTGATGACCTTCGGCCGCTGGCTGTCGGGGGTGTCCTCGCTGGCTCTCACGATTGCGCTGGTCTCGGCCGGGCACGGCGCCGACCTGCTGGGCGCCCTGCTGATCGGGATGGCCGTGTCGATCTTCGGGTCCATCGCGCTCAGCGCGCTGAGCCCGCTCGCCGTCCCGCTGGTCGGCCGGGTGCTCGGGACGGTGTTGCGCGCCGGCGTGCTCGGTGAGCTGGCGCAGGCGAACCTGCGCGACGCGGTGCGGCGCAGCGCCTCGACGGCCGCGCCCGTCATCGTCCTCGTCGGCCTGCTGGTCGGCCTGACCGGCGCGCTGAACTCGCTGGCCCGGGCCACCGGCGCGGACCTGGAACGGATCGCCGCCGCCGACCTGGTGGTCACCTCGAACGGGGCCGCCGCCGCCCGGATCCCGCAGGTTCCCGGCGTCGCCCTGGCGTCCCCGCAGAGCCAGGTCGAGATGTCGGTGACGTCCCGTCATCGCGTCGAAGGCCGCTCCTACCGGCAGACCCGCTACTCGGGGATCATCGCCGTGGACGGCACCGCCTACCGGCGAACCCACCGCCTCACCCTGCGCTCCGGCTCCCTCGACGCCCTGCACGGCCGCACCATCGCGATCGGCCCCCAACTGGCCGCCGAAGGCGTCCGCAACGGCGACGTCACGGCACGGGTCGGCTCCCGCAAGCTCGAACTGCGCATCGTCGCGCGCCTACCGGAAGTCCTGGAGAACGGCAGCGACAACTTCCTGGTGCCGCGCGATCTCATTCCCGCCGAGATGCTCGCGGACGCGCCCACGGAGACCCTGGTCCAGGTCGCCCCCGGCACTTCGCCGCAGGCCGCCGCCACCCGGATCCGCGCCGCCGGGCTCGGTGAGGTGCGGACCCTCCGCCAATGGGCCGACGCCAGGGTCGCGGAGCAGCAGCGCGGCACGACGGGGATCATGTCCGTCCTGATGGGCATGTCCGGCCTGTACGCCGCCATCGCGGTCGTCAACGCCGTCGTGATCGCCGCCGCCGAGCGCCGCACCGAGTTCGCCGTCGCCCGCGCCACCGGCCTGACCCGCGCCCAGGTCGTCCGGATGGCCGTCATCGAGTCCGCGGCCGTCACCTTCATCGGCCTTTCTCTGGGGGCCTTGGTCGCGGCGGGAGCTCTGGCGGGCTTCTTCCCGAAGATGCACGGCGTGCGCATCCTCGCCGTGCCGTGGACGCTGCTCGGCCTGCTGACGGCGGCCTCCCTGGCCATCACCGCCGCGGCCGCCGCCCTGACCGCGATGGCCGCCACCCGGCCGTCCCTGACGGCCCTGGTCGCCGCCCGCGAATAGGACCCGGGGCGCTCATAGAGGTGGAAAAAGGGTTGGAGCGGGAGGGCGCCGCGCTGATACCGTCGCGCTCGGCCGTGCAGACGTCGCCAGGAGGTGAGTACCCGTGAACCCTGTCACCCATGGGTGCTCCTTCAGCTCGTCACGGTCCGGCGGCTGACAGTCGGTGTCGCCAGGAGCGCCTGAGATCGAGGCACTCCTGAAGGAGACTCCGATGAACACGAAGCCCTACAGACCCGGCCTGAGCGGGAACGCGGTGGAGATCACGCGCGTCGCGGACAGGCATTGGCACGCACTGGAAGACGACCTGGTGGTCGGCCGCGGGTACGCGGAACACCGGCCCGACGGGCGCCTGTTCGTCAGCATCGACGCCTGGCACGACGCCGCGTTCGACCGGCTCGCCGAGGCGATGCCGGCGGAACTCCCGGCGCCGCTGTACACGGTGGTCGACGAGGCCGACGCCGAGCTGACGGCCCGATGGCGGCGGGCCGGTTTCAGGATCCGGCGCCGCGAGTGGGAGTACGTCGTCCCGACCGACCCGCGGACGACGGGGCTCGGAGGAGCCCTGCCGCCTCCGGGCGTGACGATCGTCCCCGCCGGCCAGGTGGACGAGGACCTGCTGCGGGCGGTCGACCGCGCGATCCGCGACGAGGTCGAGGCGACCGTCGGATGGTGGCAGTCGATGCCCGCGGAGGTGCTTCCCCGCCCCGCGGACGACACCGTCGTCGACCCGTCGAAGTACGCGGTGGCCGCGGCGCCGGACCGGTACCTGGGTCTGATCCGGGTGGTGACGGTCAGACGGCCGCGCATCGGGCTGCTCGCGGTCCGGGCCGGCGAGCAGCGCCGGGGCATCGCGCGCGCCCTGCTGGCCCACGCGCTGGGGACGCTCCACCAGTCCGGCTTCGACGCGGCCTGGGCCGAGGTCCAGGAGTCCAACCGGGCGGCCTCGGCACTGATCGAGGGCATCAGGGCCCGGTCGGTGAGCAGCAACCTGGAGCTCGTCCGATGACGAGGAACAAGCACGGGCTCGAACTCGAAGGCAGGGTCGTCGAGTGCCTTCGCGCCGCCATGTTCACCGTGGAGTTCGAGGGCGGACACCGGGTGCTCGCGCACATCAGCGGCAAGATGCGCCAGAACTACATCAAGATCAACCTGGAGGACCGCGTCCTGGTGGAGCTCTCCCCGTACGACCTGACGCGCGGCCGGATCGTCTTCCGCTACCGCAACTAGTGACACTCGGGCCCCGGTCACAGGCTTCCCGTGACCGGGGCTCAACTCCGGGACGGCCAGGCAGTCGCCACCCGGGCCACGATCCACGCAGAGGCGGTGCGATGCCGGGGAGGGCAGGGGACTCTGCCCTCCCCGGCACGTCAAGCCGACTCGGTGGGGAGACCGGCCTCCACCCAGTCCTGGATGCCCTCGCGGTACTTGCGGACGTCGGTGTAGCCGAGGGCGGTGAGCCGATCGGCGACCTGTCCGCTGTTGGCGCACGCGGGGTTGGAGCAGTAGGTGACGATCGCGGCGTCGCGGTCGGGCAGCAGGGTCGGCGCCTGGGCGTTGACGTCGGCCATGACCAGTTCGAGGGCGCCGGGCAGGTGCTGCTTGGCGTAGTACTCGCCGCCCAGGGTGTCGAGGACGGTCACGGTGCCCGCTTCGATCGCTGCCTTGAGCTCGTCGCGGGTGATGAGTGCGGTCATGCCAGTACCCTCCAAGAATTAGGACCGTGGTCCGGTTATTGGTGGATACTAATCGGACCACAGTCCGTTTGCAACGGATGACTCAGGCACCGAGCCCGCACCTGCCGGCGTTGAGCCCGCCCGTCCGGCGAAGCGGGGGAAGCGCGGCCGCACCCAGGGGGGTCGGGCGCGGCCGCTCGCCGGACGGGCGGGGGTCCTAGAGGGCGAGCCGCGCCCAGACGACCTTGCCGCGACCGCCGTTGACGTGCCGGTATCCGCAGCCGCCGGTCGCCAGGAGCCGCACCATCATCAGGCCCCGCCCGCCCTCGGCCTCGACATCGGCGTCCGGCACGACCGGCGGCGCGTGGGACGGGTCCCACACCCGGAACTCGACGGAACCGTCCAAAAGCGTGACCCACGCCTGGATCTCATGCCCCTCCAGGGCGTGCACCACGGCGTTCGTCGCCAGCTCCGACATGATCGTCCGCCCGACATAGTCGAGCCGCGCCAACCCCCACGCCTCACACGCCTGCGACACCAGCGACCGCGTCAGATACACGCTCTCCGGATAAGCCCGCCACCGAAGCCCGAACTCATTCGACGCCTTCGACGGAAGCTTGTCCCGCATGTCCCGAATGCCATTCATCCCGGACCGCCTTTCTCCGTGAACCCTGCCCCCCACTTTTCCGCCGCCCGTTACGCTTGTCGCGTTTCGTTCAGTGATCCCTAACCGAAGGATCTTGAATGGCGCGCGTGGACCGACTGGATCCCGATCACAACCTGTGGCACTGGCTGTCCGTTGACCTGCGAGTTTGGCGCGAAGAACGCAACCTTTCCCAGGTGGACGTAGCTAAGATCTGCGGCGTTGACAATTCCACAGTTTCAAACTGGGAATCGGGCAGCGCGAAAATCCCCCATCGACACACCGAAACTCTTGACCGGGTTTGGCGTACTCGCGGTCATTTCACCCGACTTCGTGGACTTGCCGACAGCAGCCACGACCCGAACTGGTTCCAGCAGTTCGCCGCCTACGAGCGGCGAGCTTCAACCATCAGCCCATACTCGGCACTGGTGATTCATGGTCTCCTGCAGACTCCGGACTACATGCGCGCATTGATCGTCGGCGGCCAGAACATCGAGGACGTGGATGGCGCAGTCGAGGAGCGGATGGCGCGGCAGGAAGTCCTCTCAGGACAGGATCCGCCGAACCTCTGGGTGCTGATCAAAGAGTCGGTCCTATGGGACGTCATCGGCTCCACGGAGATCATGAGGGCGCAACTCGCCTACCTGATCGAGGTGAGCCAACGCCGCAACGTCGTTGTTCGTGCCGTGCCGCGCAGCGTAGGAGCACACCCAGGAGTTGATGGATCATTCACCCTCCTCGAAGTAGATCGGAGGGGGGTGGCTTGGTCGGCGGCGGTCGGCGGCGGTCGGCTGGTGACGGACCCTGCCAAGGTCCATGACTACCGGGTACGGTATGACCGAATTGGCGCTGATGCCCTGTCGCGGGATTCCACGCGAGATCTCATAGCCAAGGTCATGGAGGCCCTGTGATGAGCAAGCCGATTTGGCGCAAGTCCCTGCGGAGCGGCACAGGCGGTGCTGGCGGCGAAGAATGTGTTGAGGTGGCCGCTCTCGCAGAGGGACGCGGCATCAGGGACAGCAAGGCACCCGACGCCGGCCACCTCACCCTCACCCCCACAAGCTTCACCCAGCTCATCACCCGCGCAAAGCGCGGAGACCTAGACCTCTAACCCTCCCGACAACGCGGACGGCCTCGCCTTCGACCTACGGTGAAATCGACCGGCCGAAGGCGAGACCGCCTAGGGCCTGCCCATCGAGCGGAGGCCATGCAGTTAGCGGGCCGATATGGCACAAAACAAGCTGTAAAGGACCGTCCACCATGAGCGAAAACCCGTTCGTCCAAGCGCGTGACCGCTTCCCACTCGGCCTCCCGGGGCACGTTGTGCCTGTCAGCCCCCAGCAGCCGACTACCGACGCTCGCCCGTGGGGAATGGACCAGGCCGTCGATCCCGCCCCGGTCCGGGCCATGGGCAAGCACGGCAAGCCCACCAGCACCCGGCAAGAGAAGGTCGCGACCGAGTACACCGACGACAGCAAGACCAAGAAGGACGACTACACGCAGACAGTGACCGACTGATGCCGGCTTCGCTGGTGCTCCTGCTCGCTGAGCAAGACGACGGAGAAGCCGCCTACGTCCGTGATGCGCTCGCTCAACGCGGCGCCCGCGTAGTGCGGTTCGACACCGCGTCGTTTCCGTCGGCGTCCAGCGCGAGTCTCCGCCTAGCCCGCGATGGATGGCAGGGACGCCTGACCACCCCAGACGGGGTCATCCCACTGGAAGACGTCACGGCGGTGTACTACCGGCAACCGCAACCGTTTCGATTCCCGGACACCTTGAGCGAGCCGGAACGGCGATTTGCCACCGTGGAAGCCCGGTTCGGTTTCGGCGGGGTGTTCATGTCGCTGCCCGCCCGTTGGGTATCGCACCCGGCACGGTTAGCCGACGCCGAGTACCGGCCGCTCCAGATGGCCACCGCCGCCCGCTGCGGCTTCACCCTCCCCACGAGCCTGCTCACCAACAGCCCCAGCGACGCCGAGACGTTCGCCCGTACGCGCGAGGGCGTGGTCTACAAAGCCACCATGCACAAGTTGGTCAGTGAGGCCGACCGGGTGAAGCTGATCTACACAACACGCGTGGACCCGGACGCCATCGACGCCCGGGTGTCCACCACCCTGCACCTGTTCCAGGCCAACATCCGCAAAAGCCATGACGTCCGCCTGGTCGCCACCACCGGCGGTCACACGCACGCTGTCGCGATCTTCACCGACGACCCGCATGGACGCCAGGACTTCCGCACCGCCTATGACACTCTTGGCTACGCCGTCACCGCCGTCCCCTCCGCCGTGGCCGACGCCTGTCACTCCTACCTCTTGGCGCTCGACCTCGCGTTGGGTGTGTTCGACTTTGCGGTGACCGACGACGGGGCATGGTGGTTCCTGGAATGCGGCCCCGGCGCCCAATGGGCCTGGCTGCAAGAACGCACCGGTGCCCCCATCTCCGACGCCATCGCCGACACCCTTCTAGGGGCAGCAGCATGACCGTCCCGTCCGACGCGTGGCGAACCCGCGCACGAGCCCTGGCCGACTTGCTCAGCGACCAAGGCGAAATCACCGACCCTGTGTGGCACCGGACGGTCGCCCGCGTTCCCCGGCACGTCTTCGTCCCCGCCTTCTACTCCGACGACGACCCGCCCGAACTGGTGGACGCCACCGACCCGCGCTGGCTTCGACTCGCCTACTCCAACGACACGCTCGTCACCCAACGCAAGGAACATCCCGACCATCCCGGCATGCTGTGGTCCACCAGTTCCAGCACACGCCCGAGTCTGATGCTCCGGATGTTGCAGATCCTGGACGTGGCCGACGGCATGACCGTTCTGGAGATCGGCACCGGCACCGGCTACAACGCCGCGTTGCTGTCCGAGCGGCTCGGCTCGTCACAGGTCGTCAGCGTGGACATCGATCCCGACCTGATCAGCGTTGCCCGGAACCGGCTGGCCGATGCCGGATACCACCCCTCGCTCATGGCGGGAGACGGTTCCCGGGGCTGCCCTGCCCGAGCCCCCTACGATCGGCTCATAGCCACCGTGGCCACCGAACGCGTCCCCTACGCGTGGGTCGAACAGACCCGCCCCGGCGGCATCATCCTGGCCGACGTCCGGCCGCGGGGCATGACATGGGCCGGGGCACTCGCACGCCTCACCGTGGCCGACGACGGCACCGCGACCGGCCCTTTGATCTCCTGCACCTGGGGTTTCATGTCCGCCCGCCGCGACGTCGCGCTACCCGGCGTCCCCGAAGGCGTCCCCATCGACACCAGCACCACCCACACCCGCACGAGCGACGTCGGCCGCGAGGCCCTCCGCACTCCTGGGCTGTCCCTGCTGATCTGGCAGCGCCTCCCCGGCCTCAACGCCTTCCCCGGCGCCAGCGCAACCCGGGTCACCACTCCCGACGGCTCATGGGCGAACGTCACGGGCGGCACCCCCGCCAAGGTCGAGCACGGCGGCCCGTCCGACATCTGGCGCCACGTCGAAGACGCACACGCCTGGTGGTCCACGCACGACCGCCCCGACGTCGAGGCGTTCGGCCTCACCCTCGGCCACGACCAGTACCGCCTGTGGTTTCAGACACCTGAAGGCGAGCGCTGGCCAGCCCCCGGAGAGCCGTAGCCGCTCAGCAGGCGCACACCCCCTCGCGTCCCGCTCCTCCCAGGCGGCCGCTGGCCCACACGTGGGACCGGGACCCGCCGCACCGTCAGCGGCAGGAGCTCACTCCGCGGGAGACTCCTTGGGCTGCTCAAGCGCCTCGGCGATGGCGTTGAACTCGGCGAGTGCGGCCGTCAGGTCCTCGACGATCTCGCGGGCGATGACGGCCGGCGGCAACAGGCTGTCGGCGTCCTCCAGGCTCGGGTCCTTCAACCACGGCGCGATGTCGAGGTTGACCTTGTCGCGGGCGATCAGCTCGTCGTAGGTGAACGCCTTGAACCGTTCGGACTCGATGCGGTTCTCACGAGGTTCGCCGGCCGGTAGCACTTGACGAAGTCGTCCAAGTGCTCGCGGGTGAGCCGGTTCTGCTTCAGTGTGAAGTGCTGGCCAGTACGGAAGTCGTACACCCACAGCTTGGACGTCCACGACGCCTGGCCGGGCCGGCTTCTTGTCGAAGAACAGCACGTTGGCTTTGACGCCGCCAGCGTAGAAAATCCCGGTCGGCAGCCGCAGCAGCGTATGCACATCGAACTGCTTGAGCAGCCGCCGCCGGATCGTCTCCCCCGCCCCACCTTCGAACAGCACGTTGTCGGGCAAGACGACGGCCGCACGACCGGGGATGCCCAGCATGGACGCGATGTGCTGGACGAAGTTGAGCTGCTTGTTCTTGGTGGTGACCCAGAAGTCCTGGCGGGCGTACTCGATGTCCTCTCGGCTTGCCCGCCCGTTACCACCCACGACTGTGATGGACGACTTGCGGCCGAACGGCGGGTTAGCCAAGACCACGCTCGGATAGACCTGAGACTTCTCAGCCAGCGCGTCGCGAACCTCGATCAGCGATTCGCCGTTGGGCTTACCGATGCCGTGGAGCAGCATGTTCATCGCTGCCAGCCGGGCCGTACCGTCCACCAGCTCGACCCCGCGGATGCTGCCCGCAGCGAGCTTGTCACGCTGCTCAGGCGGGAGGTCGCTGCTTTGGGCGCTCATATAGTGGTGTGCCGCCAGCAAAAAGCCGCCCGTTCCACAGGCCGGGTCGCAGACCACATCTGCCGGACCCGGCTGGACGCAGTCGACTATGGCAGCGATCAGCTCACGGGGCGTGAAGTACTGTCCGGCCCCGGACTTGGCGTCCTCGGCCCCTTGGCAAGTAGTTCCTCGTAAGCATCGCCCTTCACGTCAACGCCCTGGCTGGACCTTGCCCATGGCCGCGTCGGGGTCGCTGTAGATATAGGTCTCGGCCGCCGCACCGTCCACCACCAGCAGCGGCTCGTGGCGCAGCAGGAAGCCGAAGTTCCGCGAACGCCGTGCCAGCTCCCCGAACGAGTCGGCCATCTCTCATCACCCCGCACCCCGAGCATTGCGAGGAACGTTGCAGGATATCTGCTTCGCCCCATTCTTCCCAGGGGTCTGCCAACTCGCCTGCCGACTTACTGACACCCCAGCCGGCCAAGGGGTTGACCTCCACTCGCCAGCAGGCCGCTGATGGGCTCACCCGACGAGGAGATCTGGCCCCCTAGTGCGTAGACCAGCATCCAGGGGAACCAGCACATGCCCGCCTAGCCGTACGATTCGTAAAAGGTCTGGAGGGAATCTTGGAGATCGGTGCAGCCGACCGCCTGTTGACAAGAGTGATCATCCCCGCATCGGTTCGGAAGCCGATCGAGGTCCACATCGAGCACCCCGCCCTACGTGTGGCCATCGTGGAACGCGAGGGAGCCAGGTCTCTCGGTTCCGGCTGGGACGTACCCGGCGTCTACATCCTCCTCGATCCCCCCGCTCCCGACGGTGCGTGGGGCGTGTACGTGGGCAAGGCCCCCGCGGGCATCAGGTCTCGCCTATCGGCCCACCTCAGCCAGAAAGACCACTGGTCTCGCGCCGTGCTCGTCCGAAGGGACACCGAGCACGGCTTTCACTCGGCCCAAGTCGGATGGCTGGAAGGGCGCCTATACGACCTGCTACACACCGCCACAAACGCCCGTCTCCACAACATGCGCCGCCCGGTCGACGAAACACTGCCGCCAGACGAT